>JAKLHX010000099.1 GCA_022709925.1 Candidatus Margulisiibacteriota bacterium | reverse complement strand
TGCCGACGGGTCTCCCAGCAAAGAATATTGCAGATTCTGTTTCCAAAAAGGCGCTTTCACCGAACCCGGAATAACATTCGATGAGATGGTGGACAAAGTCGCGCATGTCACGATAGCAAAAATAGCCATGCCGGAAGAAAAGGCTCTGGAGATCGCAAAGCTTGAGCTGTTACAGTTAAAACGCTGGAAATGATCCTGGTCATTCCCCGATAAAACGCAGCAAAAACATTATTGATATGCCGAACAACATGAACACCAGCTGCAGCCATGCTTTCGGAAATTCTTTTTGATCGTGAAGCGACGGAATAAGATCAGAACCAGCCATGTATATAAATCCCCCCGCGGTAATAGGAAGCAGCGCCGCCAAAGCCTCTTTTAAATGCGGGCCCACGGACAGGGCAATGACCGCCCCTATGACCGCAAATAATGCCGAAACAAGATTAAAGAACAATGCCCTCCATGGAGACAGCCCGCCGTGTACCAAGATACCGAAATCCCCTATCTCCTGAGGTATCTCATGCAAGATCACGGCAAGCGTGGTCGCGACACCTACAGGCAGACTTATAATATAGCTTGCCCCGATCGCAAGCCCGTCGAACATATTGTGTACGCCGTCGCCGATGATGTTCATGAAGACCACCGGATGGGGATGGTCCTTTGATGTCGGGATATGGCAATGCCGCCACAATATGAACTTCTCAAGGATAAAGAACAGGATCATCCCGACAAGCACAAAAAAACAAGCGGACGCAGAACTCCCGAGCTGTTCTATACTTTCCGGTATAAGATGGATAAAAGCATCCCCGAGAAGTCCGCCTACGGCAAAACTCACCATGATAAAAATAAGTTTTTTGAGCATATCCGGCTTTAAGGCAAGAGTGAACACTCCGACAAGAGATATCAGACTTATAATGGTTACGGAGGTTAGAGTATATATCCAGATATTCAAACTACAACTCCCCTACCCTGCGCATATGCTCGATGGTATTTGCGATCCCTACCTTCATGCTAAAAGGCAACGGGGCCGATATCTCCATGATGGGCGACAGGTCATAATTGAAAGCGCGGGTCATATTGTCTAATTTGAATGTGGTAAAAGGGACGCCTTCCCAGCCGATCTTTTTCAGAACATCGCCAGCCATACCGGCACTCCTTACGATCCAATAAGGGATGTGCATTATTTTTTTTGCTCCGAGAGACCTTCGGATCTCCTCTGCAAAATCATAAAGGTCAACGACATCATCAGAGACATAAAAGGTCTTCCCTGAGACTTTCTCTTTAGGCGCCTTAAATATGCTTTCCATCTCATGTACTATGTTGCCTACATAACCGAACCTTTTTTTGTAGTGGCCGCTGCCCGGATGGACATACAATCCTTTGTTGATGAACCGGAAAAAACTCCTGTAAGGCTCCTCTTCCCAAGGCCCCCAAACCCCTATCGGCCTTGTGATGGTCCATGTAAAGTTCAGGTCCTTATGGGCACGCACTATCTTTTCACCCTGGACCTTGCTTTCCCCATAAAGGTTGACCGGTTTATAATCGGTATCATGTTTAGGTACATATCCTCTTCCGCAGACCAGCATTGTAGAAGTGAAAATAGCCCTTTCGACGGTGCCTGCTTCCTGAAGGGCATTTATCAGGTTCTCGACCCCCTGTATGTTCGGGGCAAAATCCTCTAAAGAGGTCACGTCTATGCCGGTCTTGGCCGCAAGATGAGCAACATGAGTGGGAGAAAATTCTTTGACGATCTTCTTGAGGAGGTCCGCGTCCATGATATCGCATTTTTTCCAGAAACGGTCATGAGCAGAGTTCCTGGGAGGACGAATATCTATATTTATATACTCATCATCGCCTTTCTTTATGAGATATTCCATATAATTCGTCCCGATAAACCCTGACGCGCCGGTAACGATCACTCTTCTTTTTGACATTTGCTGGTTCCTTCCGCAGCCGCACTCACAAAAAATATTTATGTTTAGATTATAACATAGAGGTCCGCACAGGACCTCTTATTTCAGAATTCCGCCGTTAGACCAAAAGTAGCTATATTGTTGGAAAGATCCGTCAAACCGATCGAATATCCCGCATCAAACCGGACATTTTCTAACGCCTGCCAACGCCCCGCCAATTGTATATTCCCGGAATTCCTTATACGGCACGACACCCCGGTATATTCGGCCCCAACATTCACTCCATCTACAATATCTTTTTCAAAAGCCGCGCCATAGATAAAAGCGTCATCATCGCAACTGTTCAAAACATCCCCGATAACCGCATATCCAGCGTTGAAATGAGCCCTTACACCGGATAGATTTTTTGAGAATATGAACAGGCCGCCGTAATCAAGGAATCCGGACCCAAGCCCCTGAACAGCATCGCCATTTGAAAGTTTCAGGTCCGCCCTAAAAGACAATCCTTCACCATCACCGATCTCTTTCAATTTCAGCTTGGCATGGATAACCGCATCCCCAAATCCCGAAGGCGCTGCCATCGTGTAAGGCATTTCGAGCCCCATGTCAAAACTTGAGGATATCCCTCTTTTTATCTGAGAAACGATCCCGGGAATTGTTTGTCCTGCGGTCTTTGGCGTTATAGCGTTGTACCCGGCTTCAAATTCATATTTACCCGGATCGACGGTCCCGAAATCATCGGTCACAAGCGGCCTGGCGGCAAACGCAGGAACAGGGATAAAAAGAGACGCAACAAGTAAAAACACAAGGGACTTCTTCGCTCCTTTGCTCTCTTTTTTTAGCAGAAAAGCAACCAGCCAAAAGATCGAAAGAGTTATTAGAACACCTGCTGTCCCCGCAACGGCCGTTGAAACTTCACCTCTCGGAAGAGATCCTATATGATAATCCGTCATGGGAGCGGTCCTTTCGATGCCTTTATCCGAAAAGCCCAGCTTTTCACCGACAAAGTCAAGCCCGTCGGGATTCGCGGAGGCAAAAAACGCCGCAAGAACGGCAATAAGAACTGAAATCAAAAACAATCTTTTCATCTTTTTTGGACATCTCCTTCTGACATCGAACGGAAAATATTTACCAACACAATAGTTATAAGTGCCTCCGCTATCCCTATTACCATATGGACCTTTATCATAGCGAGCGTAACTACCGGCAATGCTATTGTTCCGGAAAATCCTATTTCAAAAGCACACATCAAAGAAGCAAGTACTACAGACATCCATGCCGCGATGCTTATAGCGATCCATTCAGGAGATATCTTTTTCAATAGAGCATATATGTAGTAACACCCGATCGCTGCGACCACGGACATATTTATGATGTTCGCGCCAAGCGCCAAAAGTCCGCCGTCGGCAAAGAACAACGATTGTACGGCAAGCACCACGGATATAACAATCGCTCCGGCAAAAGGACCAAGAACGACAGAAGCAAAAACACCGCCTATTAAATGGCCGGAAGTTCCCTGACTTATCGGAAAATTGAACATCTGTGCCGCAAACACAAGGGCCGCGACCATTCCCATTTTATAGATCGTCCGTTCGCCGTCAGAGGTAAGGACCCTTCGTACGCCGCCCGCAAAATCACCTGCTGTCGTCGCAAGCGCACGCACGGGTTTAAGTGCCGTAACTGCTTCCTTTACCTTAACAGCGCAAACCGTCAATACGGCTGCCGCAGCAGCAAAAAGTCCGATCGAGATCTTAGGGTCCAAAAAACCGTCGGGGATATGCATATTCTCCCTTTCAAATCCGTATTATTTTATTATATCTCCGCCACACCCTAAAATGAAGCACTCTATCTGCCTGTTACTGCTTAAATACTCAAGGGCTTTTTTACGCCCCATAAGGAAGACTGCCAGTGACGGAACGTATTCTTTTCTGTCGGCATCAAGGACCAAGGTAACGCTCGAAAAATCCCCGGCGGGAGATCCTGTATTTGCGTCTATTATATGATGATATTTTTTACCTTTTATCGTGACATATCTCTGGTAAACACCGGAGGTAAGGACGACCTTATCTCTGACATGCATCTTTTTGGCTGTTTTATCCGGATCGAACGGGTCCTGTACGGCGACTACCCAGCCATCGTCCCTGCCTCTGCCAAGCGCCAGGATATCCCCTCCAAGGTTCACCATGATATTGTCAGCACCTATCTTTTCCGCAATATCCCTGCAATTGAGTAGTGCGATACCTTTGGCTATTCCGCCCAGATTTATCCTGATGTCTTTCGAAGAGAACTTTATCATGCGGCCGTCCGGAGAAAGAAGTATCTTCTTATAACCGATCTTCTCTTTTGCAGCGTGTATTTCATCGGCAGCGGGCAGCCTGTCCTCTTTCTCGCATTGTTTCCACAAGTCCCATAAGGGAGTGAACGTAATGTCGAACGCCCCTTGGGTCAAAGCCGATAGTTCAAGAGCTTTTTTTATAATGGCAGTTTCATCTTCGGACAAAACAGCGGATCCTCCGTAGGCCTTCGCGTTTATCTCGGATATCCTGCTTTTGCCGTCGTAAAAATCATATTGGGATTCTGTGCGTTTCAAAGA
>JAKLHX010000098.1 GCA_022709925.1 Candidatus Margulisiibacteriota bacterium | reverse complement strand
TCATTCCGGCGAACATCACGATCGCAAGCGTATATCCCAGGGAAACGGCGGTAGAAAAGACCAGGGACTCAATAAGGTCGTATTTAAAGTCTATTACGAGAAAGGAAGCCCCGAGTATCGCACAGTTCGTCGTGATAAGCGGAAGATAAACGCCGAGGGCCCTGTAAAGGAAAGGGAAAGACTTTTTAAGGAACATCTCGACCATCTGCACAAGGGAAGCTATCACGATTATAAAGACGATCGTCCGCAAGAAGACCAGATCAAAAGGCAAAAGCAGATAGTAGTATATCAGCCAACTGACTAATGTTGCCATATCCATGACAAAAAGCACCGCCAGCCCCATGCTTACGGAGGTCTCTATCTTGTTGGAAACGCCGAAAAAAGAACAAAGCCCCAGGAACCTTACAAGCAGGATATTGTTCGCTATCATTGCGGAAAAGAATATAAGAAAAAGGGAATAGATCATTTATTCGCCCCCTCGCCTTTCCTCGTCAAAGCATTAAGCCCCGCCATTAAAAAGCCTATCGTGATAAAAGCGCCCGGGGGCAGGATCATTATGATCGCCGGGCTGAACGATGCCCCGAACAAGCTGTACCCGAGAATAGTCCCGTTGCCGAGGACCTCTCTTATTATTCCTATGGCTGATATGGCAATGGTAAACCCTAATCCCATACCAAGGCCGTCTATCGCCGAAAGCACGACGTCATTTTTGTAGGCGAAAGATTCCGCTCTTCCGAGTATTATGCAGTTGACGACGATCAAAGGGACGAACACGCCCAAAGACTTATGCAGTTCGGGCATATAAGCCAGCATAAGGTAATCTATCAAAGTGACAAAAGTCGATACGATAACGATAAAAATAGGGATGCGGACCCCGTTCGGCGTGAATTTTCTAAGTAAGCTCACAACAAAATTCGAGCATACCAGAACAAAAGTCGTCGCGAGCCCCATGCCGACAGAATTGATCAAAGAAGTCGAGACCGCCAATGTCGGACAAAGCCCTATCATCAGCCTAAGTATCGGATTTTCCCTTAAAATACCGTTGTCAAAAGTTTTCCAGTAATATTTTAGCCTATCTAACATTTTTCACTTCTCCGTATATTTCCAGCGACTCTTTTACCGCTTTGGTCACGGCCCTTGAAGAGATCGTAGCGGCAGCTATAGCGTCCACCCCGTCATTATTGCCGGAATCTTTTTTCAGGACCGCTTCCGCCGCGCTTCTGCCTTTGAACTGCCCGATAAATCTCGATTCTTCGATCTTAGCTCCGAGACCGGGCGTTTCCTTGTGAGACGCCACGGCAACATCGATCACCCTGCCGTCTTTGTCTATGCCCACAAGAAGATTGATCGGCCCGCCGTATCCTTTTGAAGAAGCCTCTACCACCGTACCGTTCAATCCGCCTTTAGAATATCCCCTGAAGAACGTCATCGTGCCATCCTTGAATTCTTTGACGACCGCGGTGTCTCCGGGAAGGATCGATCTTGCCTTTACGGATTTTTCCTTCGCCACGTTCTCCGCTATCCTGGAGGCTGTTGACTCATAGACATAGGTCAATAGCCCTGAAGCTATGGCGCACAGGACAAGCAATCTCAAAGAGTAATCTATTATTTTCATTTATTTTTTACCCCGAACACCTTCGGCTGGGTATATCTTTCTATCAAAGGCACAAGCCCGTTCATAAAGAGTATTGCGTAACAGACCCCTTCGGGATATCCTCCGAATTTCCTTATCATAACGGTCAGCAATCCGCAGCCCAGTCCGAAGATGAGCTTTCCGCCGGATGTCATCGGACTTGTGACATAATCGGTGGCCATAAAGAAAGCTCCAAGGAACAATCCGCCGCTCAATATGGAGTAAACAGGATCTATACCGAGGAACGAACTAAGAAGATAAACCGATCCTATATATGTAAGAGGGATTGCTATGCTTATGACTTTCCTTAATATAAGATAGACTCCTCCTATCAACAATGCGACGGCACATGTCTCCCCGAGGCTGCCGCCGGTCCTGCCGATGAAAAGGTCCCAATAAGTCGCCGTATATTGCCCAAGCTTAATGCCGGCAAGCGGGGTAGCGCCCGCAACAGTATCATACATTCCAAGGAATATATTGTTTGCTGCAGGCCAGGTCGTCATAGCCTGAGGCCATGAAGCCAGAAGCACAGCTCTTCCCACAAGTGCAGGGTTAAAGATATTATGTCCGAGACCGCCGAAGACCATCTTGCCTATTATGATGCTGACACCGGCGCCGATAAAGACCATGTATAAAGGTATCGACGACGGAAGGCAGAACGCCAGCAATACTCCCGTCAAAACAGCGCTTCCGTCAAGAAGGGACGAAGGCTTCTTTACTATTTTCTGGAATATCCATTCCGAAAGCAAACAGCCCAGTATGCTGACAAGTATGACAAGAAATGCGCGCATGCCAAAGAAATAGAAGCTGGCCAAGGCCGCAGGGATCAATGCTATCAACACATCCCTCATTATGCCGCCCGTGGTCTGCTTGTCGTAAATATGGGGAGATACGCTTACCGAAAGATTCTCTTTTTGCAAAGTCATAGCCTTTCCTATTCAGCCTTTTTCTTCAACTGTCTTTGTATCTGGGACTTCGCTGTCTTTATCCAGTGGACCATAGGCCTTCTGGACGGACAAACATATGAACACGACCCGCATTCCATGCAATTCATTATATTGTCTTCCATCGCCCGGTCATAATCTTTGACCTCCGCGGATTCCATGAACCTGCCGGGGGCAAGACCCATGGGACATACGGCAAGACACCTGCCGCACCTGATACAGGGACCGGGATCGGCAAAGATTATCTCCTTCTTTTTCATAAGAAGGATACCTGAAGTCCCTTTTATCACGGGGACATCGATCGACGGAGCGGCTATTCCCATCATGGGGCCGCCCAATATGACCTTGACCATCTCTTCTATGGGGCCGCCGCAAAAATCTATGACGTCCGATATCTTTGTCCCGATCCTAACTTTCAGGTTGGCCGGATCCTTTATATTGCTGCCGGTGACCGTCACGATACGCTCGACAAGAGGCCTGCCTTCAAACACAGCGTCCGCTACCGCTTTTGCGGTGCCGACGTTCTGGACGACAACTCCGACATCAAGGGGCAACTTGCCTACCGGGACCTGTTTCTTTGTCAAAGCCTCTATCAATTGCTTCTCGGACCCTTGAGGATATTTTGTCTCCATCACCAAAAGCTTGATAGTGTCTTCGCCTTTTATGGCATCGGACATCGATCCGATGGCTTCCGGCTTGTTGCTTTCTATGGCAAAATACGCTTTTTCTATCTTAAGGGCTTTGAGAAGTGCCTTTATCCCGAGGATTATCTTTTCTTTTTCTTCCAGCATCAGGCGGTAATCGGCGGTCAGATACGGTTCGCATTCGACCGCGTTTATGATCAATGTATCTATTTTCTTGTCTTTAGGCGGGGACAATTTCACATGCGTCGGGAAAGCCGCTCCGCCAAGACCTACAAGGCCCGCCTCTCTTATTTTGCTTATTATCCCTTCAGGAGTTATCTCGTCAAGAGAGGATATCTTTTGGAGGCCGCACCACTCGTCTTTTCCGTCCGGCCTTATGAACACGCTTAGGACTTTGCTTCCCAGAGGATGTATCGAATATTTCACATCCGTGACCTCCCCGGATGTGGAGGCATGGACGCTTGCGGTAATGAACCCGTCTTTATCCCCGATCTTCTGCCCTTTTAATACCTTATCGCCTTTTTTTACAAGCGGCTCCGCGGGGGCCCCGGCATGCTGGCTTAAAGGAATGATGATCTCTCCGGTAAGAGGCATTTCTTTTATAGGAATGTCCTGGGAGATGTTTTTTTTGCCTTTCGGATGGACCCCGCCCTTAAAAGTCTTCAAACCGAACATTATGCTTTTTTCACCGTTATCTTTATCAGATCCCTTTTTTTAAGTTCCTGCTCTATTGCCTTTAATGCCAAAAAACCCGTCAAAAGCCCTATGATCCCGCTAATAGCGGTCAACCCGCCTCCCCTGTCCAGAAATATATATCCTAATAATACACCCAAAAAGAAAAGTGACAAAGGCATTACATATGTAAGAAAAGAGACCTTAAGGATATCGCTGCCCGGAATGGACAGGACTACCTTGTCTCCCGCCAAGGCACCCGAGCCATTGTCCTCCACCTCGATGAGATTGCGCCCTCCGGCGGAAGGGGAACACATGCCGCAGCCGGCACAATGAGGACTGCGTTCTATTTCCACTGTAAGCCTGCTGCCTCTTTTTTCTTTTATGGTACCGATCTCTTCCAAGATAAAAACCTTTTTCTCTTCATTGAGTTGCGGATAAAATGGGGCAAACCTTTATTATTTTATCACCTCCGTTTTTTTTGTGTGGGGATTATTTGGATTTTTTCCAGCGGCAGGCCCAGACGCATAATATTGACATCTCCGGAGCAATAGTACTAAACTGATTAATCATAATTAGCTTTCAAAGGAGCATAAAAATGAAAGACCTGGAGAACGCGAGGATAGCGGGGTTCATCATAGCATTCATATTGCTGGTCGTCCTCCTGCTTGCGGTGATCTGGCCTTTTTACAGGCCGATCGCGGCCGCAGCGATATTTTCCGT
>JAKLHX010000097.1 GCA_022709925.1 Candidatus Margulisiibacteriota bacterium | reverse complement strand
TGATGTAATCCCATGCCTGTGTAACGGCAGTATTACCCGGGTTCAGTTGTTCTGCCATTGCCACGAAGTTTTGTGCTGCGGTAATCGTTGCCCAGCTATTGCGATCGGGACTGTAGCCCGTACCATCGGGATCACCGAGCCATTTTTTTGATGAGAGCTCCCTATCGAGTGTTTCAGCAACATTCGTCTTAACGAATATATGCCCGAAAAAATCCTTTGAATCAAGATACGAGTGCGAATATTGCGCAAAGCAATATTTACATCCATGGCCGCAGCCCCTGTAAATGTTGAGGTCAAAATTACAGGGAACATATCTTCCGTGATAATGCAGCGCTTTTTTTATCCTTATCTCTTCAAAAGTATTTTTCACGGGGTTAAATAATAACAGATGTTCACCTAGGCATGTCAATACTTCTGGTATAATTCTATAAACATGAAATTCACGACATGCCTCAACTGTATGGACGGAAGGACTCAACTCCCGGCAATAAACTGGATAAAGGACAATTACGGGATCGATTGGGTTGACATGATAACCGAGCCAGGTATGGACGGCCTTTTGGCAGAAAAGCCTATGGAAGAGCTGTCTGACATCATAAGAAAGGTCGATATATCAATAAAAGTACATGACAC
Organism: Candidatus Margulisiibacteriota bacterium; assembly: GCA_022709925.1. Classification (GTDB taxonomy): domain Bacteria; phylum Margulisbacteria; class WOR-1; order JAKLHX01; family JAKLHX01; genus JAKLHX01. The sequence continues at coordinate 4,029 of JAKLHX010000097.1, read as the reverse complement.
AAAAGAAATATTCATAGTCGCGCATCACGACTGTATAGGAAATCCCGTAGATGAAAAAAAACACGAACAGCACGTTCAAAAAGCCGTCGAAAAGTTAAAAAAACTTAAGCCCGACATGAAAATAATAGGATTATGGGTCGATCACAAATTCACTGTCAAAAAGATCCCCGAAAAATGACCGCTACGGTTCTATCCATATATAATAGACCATGCCGAGATAATCACTGCCTTTGAACATCGGCGCAAGATGGAATTTCCCGATACCTCCCTCAAAAAGAGGAGATTTGATAACGGCTTCTTTCCTCGAATTAACGGCGGCAACGAACCCTGACTCTTTTTCGCCCCTGGAGGCATCGAACTGATAGTTCGAGAGGCTGCGTACTGAAGGAGATCCTACTTTGTTCACAAGCTTCGCGTCGACCCATTGTACGCTGTAGCAGGGATATTGCTTCTGGAACTTATCAAGAAAACCTTTTACGGCATCAATATCGCCTTTGTAAGCCGCTTCTATGAACCCTTCGTCCTTTGACAATCGCACCAAAGCCTGCCCTATCGTTTCGGCGCCAAGCTGGCAAAGGGTCCTTTCCGGCGCCTGGGACTTATCAAGAGAGGTCGTTGCGATTATCTTCCACTGCGTCCCGTATACGTCAAGGGTTATCCAGTCGGCGTTCTTTGTAACCACTTTATCGGTCCCGAGCGCAAAAAAATCATACTTTGAACTGCCGCTTTCGACGGTCGAGATCATCTTTCCGAATTCGACAAGCCCGAAAAAAGGCTTGTACAGGTCGTCCGTAAAAAGATTTTTTCCTATCTCTTCGTCGTCTTTGTCGTATATTATCCTTCCGTCAGGCTGCATGACCCAAACATCTACAGGGATCCCTTTAGTTTCATTATCGATAATACTTCTCAAAAGTGTCTGGGGCCTTATGAGTATGCTCGTAGCCCCCAGGAACAACCCGTCAGAAGTAAGTATGGGATGCTGGAAAGCAACACTGTAAAAACCTTCGGCGGCAAGGAATTCTTTACTTAATACAGGCATTCTTGAGCTTTGGACCCTTTGGAACTGTTCCTGGCCGCTGATATCCGTTCCGATGACCCCCGCAAAAGGAGGCTGAACGCCTTGTATGATCCCATTTGAATCTACATAAGCCACATCAAAAGCATAGGCAACACCGAACCTTATCTCGTTCAATATAGGATTAAGAGTGAAAGGATCTATGCTCGTTGTTGAACCTTGAGCGACAAAAGTCTTGCCGGATATCGCCTGCTGATTCACGGAAGAAACGCTATTGTCCGATAGCTTCTTTGATGACTGGTCCAGATAAAGGTCCAGAGACCTGAATGTTTTCATTATTGTATTGCCGATCCTGGAGATCGCAGAGGAAGCCGAAATGCTCGCATCCGCGCCAAAAGATACAGAGCATAGCGACAGAAAGATCACCGTCCAAGCTAAAAGAATATTCCGCTTCATCTTATGACTCCTTTTCCCAAAGATATTTTTTTGTTTCAGCCAGGATAACTCCGTTCAACAGCAAAAGGGATATAAGGTTAGGCACGGCCATAAGGGCGTTCGCGATATCGGCAAAAGCCCATACGGCTGGAAGTGTCGCGACAGAACCTATCAACACGGCAAATACCCAAACCCATCTGTACGCAAAGACGGCTTTAAGCCCAAAAAGATATTCCACGGCTTTTTCCCCGTAATATGACCAGCCTAGTATAGTGGAAAAGACGAACGTTAATAGCCCCAAAGTCAGCACCATCGGTCCGATGATCCCGAGTTGAGAAAAAGCGGCTTTTGTAAGAAGGACCCCTTTAAGACCGGTAGCCCAATGTCCTGAGTTGACCACGACAAGTCCCGTCATCGCACAGACAACAACAGTGTCCCAAAACGTCCCTGTGGAAGATACAAGCGCCTGATGGACCGGATTCTTTGTTTTTGCGGCGGCAGCAATTATCGGAGCACTGCCGAGACCTGATTCGTTAGAGAAAAGCCCTCTGGCGATGCCGAACCTCATCGCATCCCTTATACCCGCCCCCAAAAATCCGCCGACAGCGGCCTGGCCGGTGAAAGCGGAGTTTATTATCAGGGAGACCGTGGCCGGAAGCCCGCCAATGTTCATTAACAAAAGAATGGCACATCCGACTATGTAAAAGACCGCCATAAAAGGGACCAGCCTTTCGCAGGTCTTTGCTATAGATTTCACTCCGCCGAGTATCACGATGGCCGTCAGGAATGCCATGACCGAACCGCTGACCCACGGAGAGATATTAAAAGTATCTTCGATGAGCACGGCGATCGAGTTGGCCTGGACCGTATTCCCTATCCCGAAAGCAGCAATAGCAGTAAAAATCGCAAATAATATGCCAAGCCATTTTGCTTTAAGCCCTTTTTCAAGCACATACATCGGGCCCCCGGACATCTGTCCGTTCTTATTAGTGATCCTGTATTTTATGGAAAGCACTGCTTCGCCATATTTAGTGGAAATACCAAAAACTCCCGTAAGCCACATCCAAAGTACCGCTCCGGGACCTCCAAGTGCCACAGCGCTCGCAACCCCGACAATATTGCCCGTACCGATAGTCGCAGCAAGCGCAGTCATCAAAGCCCCGAAATGGGTTATATCGCCGAAAGCATCCTTGGATCTTTCAAAAGACAGTTTTATGCCCTTAAAAATATATCTCTGAATAAAGCCAAGCCGTATTGTCAGGAACAGGTGCATGCCAAAAAGCAGGACTAAAAGAGGAGGCCCCCATAAAAAGTTGCTTATATCGACAAGGATTTTTTCAAGCGTTTGCATAAGATATTGAAATGATATTATAAAGACCTCTCTATTGCAAGGATTTTCTAAAATTGCACAACACTCGTTCTATTTGTTAGAATTAAGTACATCTTCGGCAACAGCCTGGCAACTGGGGAGTTCGAGGGTGCTCCCTCGAGTATGTGAGGGAGAGCAGCGAGGCGGATAGTTTTCAACCGCCGAGCGTTGAGAGGGACTCATCCCTCTCAAAACGAATGAGTCCCGTTCGCGGGACGAGTGAGTGGAGGGGTACTCAAGTGGTTTAAGAGGGCGGTTTGCTAAACCGTTAGATCGGCGAAAGCCGAGCCGAGAGTTCGAATCTCTCCCCCTCCGAATTTTGCGAAGCGTATGCTGAGCAAAATTCGCCTTACTCCTTACTACTTACTCCTTAAACAACGTCACATGCACTCACCCGCAAAATTCGAAGAAGTAAGGAACGAGCAGTAAGGAGTAAGATGGATAGATCATTTTATAAATACAACTGCAAAACATTTGGATTCGCGTATGGATGGCGGGAAAATTGCTGGAGTCGGGATATATGCATTCCAACTTCAAGAACAAGCCTATATATCTGAATGCAAAAAAGCTTTACTGCCTGATCAATCTTATAACCGGCCATAAAGTCCCCTTATCATTGAAAGACCAGATATTGAGGGCCTGCATGTCGATAATTCTCAATTTTTCCGAAGGATACGGCAGATTTTCAAAGAAAGACAAGAAACACTTCTATATCACGGCAAGAGCTTCGCTGAACGAAACCGTTGCTTGCTTTGACCTGATAAATACTCACATCACCATTGACGGCAAAACTGTGGAGATTTTCAACGCCCTTACAGAAAGTCTGTCCAAAATGCTGTCGGGCCTTATCAATTCACAAAAATAATATTCGCTATGGCCCGTAGCCGGTCGCCCAAGCGACCGCGGAGGCCGAATCCCACCCCCTCCGATTGAACGAAAAAAATATTGAATCTTCCTTGTCTTCGTGATAACATGCTTTTGACTAAATTTTTTGAGGCATAAAAAATTTCGGCACATGCTTCAAAGAAAGGAGAAAAGGAATGGCAAAGAAGAAGGCAAAGAAAAAAACAGCGAAGAAAAAAGCGAAAAAGTCCACAAAGAAAAAAAGAAGATAGAACCAGCCGTAAAAATAGCCCCCTGATTTAGACGAGCAAAAAAACGGGGGCTATTTTATTGTAAAATACTTATCATGCATCCTCTGGCAGATGAA
>JAKLHX010000096.1 GCA_022709925.1 Candidatus Margulisiibacteriota bacterium | reverse complement strand
AAGAAACGACCTATGCCTCTGATTTTTGGAACGACCATGTGGCTGCCCAGAAGACCATGCAGGAGCTCAAGAACCTAAAGAACCAGGTGTCCTCCATAGAAAGCCTGAAGACTTCTTGTTCTGATATATTGATGCTTATCGATATGGCTGCTTCCGAGAATGATACTCAATCGGAAGGACAGATATCCAAAGACCTTGAAAAACTCAAATCAGACCTGTCTAAGATGGAACTTTCGACGCTTCTTGGAGGAGAACACGACGGTTCCGATTCGATACTTTCGATAAATGCCGGGGCCGGAGGTACTGATGCCCAGGACTGGGCAGAGATCCTCTTGAGGATGTATACGCGCTGGGCCGAAAGCAAGGGCTATTCTATAGAGATCGCCGATATGTCTTACGGTGAGCAGGCCGGTATCAAGAGCGCTGTCCTTTTCATTAAAGGGCTGTATTCATATGGCTATCTTAAGTCCGAGACCGGGATACACCGCCTTGTGAGGATGTCCCCGTTCAATTCAGACGGCAAACGCCATACTTCGTTCGCGGCCGTCGAGGTCATTCCTGAGATAGGGCAGGAGCTTGCTGTCGAGATAAAGCCCGAAGACTTGAAAGTAGATACGTACCGTGCCAGCGGCCCGGGCGGGCAGAACGTGAACAAGACAAGCTCCGCTGTAAGGATAACCCATTTGCCGACAGGGCTCGTATCCCAATCGCAGGCAAGCCCGTCACAGCACAGGAACAGGGAGATCGCTATGACGCTACTTGTCGCCAGGCTCAAAGGCCTTCTCGAACAGGAACAAAAAGAGAAGATCGACGAGCTCCGCGGAGAACAGAAGCAGATAGCCTGGGGCAGCCAGATAAGGTCCTATGTCTTTGCTCCGTATCAGCTTGTGAAAGACCACCGCACCGGCGCCGAGACCGGCAATGTGCAAAAAGTGATTGACGGAGAGATCGATATTTTTATCGAGGCATTCCTAAAAGCAAAGAAGTAATGCCGATCCGTTCATCCGTTGGCACTCCATTTCTTTATCGCCAATTTATGATAATATATTCTTAAATTCTGTGTAGAGGAGCAATCATATGGACAAAGAACGTATCATACTATCTAAAAGCGAAACTCCTCAAAAATGGTACAACGTAATGGCCGAATTCCCCGGAGAGCTGCCTCCTCCGATACATCCCGGAACAAAGAAACCTTTGGGTCCCGCCGACCTTGCGCCTATATTCCCTATGGACCTGATAATGCAGGAGATGACCCCGGATAAATGGGTAGAGATACCGGATGATGTCCTGGATGTGCTTAAAATATGGAGGCCGACCCCGCTTGTGAGGGCGGTTCACCTTGAAAAAGCGCTCAAGACCAATGCCAGGATATATTACAAGAACGAGAGCATAAGTCCTGCCGGCAGCCATAAATTGAACACGGCTATAGCCCAGGCGTATTACAACAAAAAAGCCGGCGTAAAAAGGATCTGTACCGAAACAGGGGCAGGACAATGGGGCTCGTCACTTGCGTTTGCGTGCCAGCATTTTGGCATGAAATGCACCGTGTATATGGTAAAAGTAAGTTATTTCCAAAAGCCTTACAGGAAATCCCTGATGCGCGTATGGGATGCCGAGGTATTTGCTTCGCCGTCGAAAAACACGTCTTACGGACGGAAGATACTCGCGCAAGATCCTGACAATCAGGGCAGCCTTGGCTTGGCGATATCCGAAGCCGTGGAAGATGCCGCGTCCCATGACGATGCGAAATATTCTTTGGGAAGCGTACTGAACCATGTCATACTGCACCAGAGCGTCATAAGCCTTGAGACCAAGAAACAGCTTGAGATAGCCGGCGAAAAACCCGATGTCCTGATCGGATGCGTCGGAGGTGGGACCAATTTTGCGGGGTTTGTGTCAGCTTTTGTCCCTGACAAGTTAAAAGGGCAGAACATAAGGATGATAGCCGTGGAGCCGGCTGCTTGTCCTACTCTTACAAAAGGCCCATATGAATATGATTTCGGGGATACGGCACAGCTTACCCCGATGCTAAAGATGTATACTCTCGGACATGATTTCATGCCTCCGGGCATACATGCCGGAGGTCTCAGGTATCACGGGATGTCGCCGATAGTCAGTTTCCTTGTGAAAAAAGGCCTGGTAGAAGCGCAGTCAACGCTTCAAAAGGCCACTTTCGAGGCCGGTATATTGTTCTCAAAAACGGAAGGGATCCTTCCTGCGCCTGAATCCGCTCATGCGATAAAAGTCGCGATAGATGAGGCAAAGAAGAACAAAGGAAACTGTATCGTTTTCAATCTCAGCGGTCACGGACATTTTGACCTGACATCCTACGACAACTTCCTTGACGGGAAACTCGAAGATTTCGAATATCCTGAGGAACTTGCAAAACAGGCACTCAAAAACGTACCTAAGGTTGAATAAGTGAAAAAACGAGCGCTTTATTCTGTTCTTATATTATTGATAGCCGCCGGCGCTTTCGTCGGGCTGATCTCCTCATATAAAAGGGTCGTGATAGAGTCCAAAAATTCTTCCGTAGAGCTTGCCATAGACTATAGTGACGTTCAAAAGCTTTCTTTGCGTGAAGGGATCTCCTTTGATGAATTGCTGGCAAAGCTGAAAGGCGCGGGAATAACTTCGATCGCGCTGACGGAAGACACTTTGGACAAACTTGAGCTTGACGGTTCCGTCGCGTGGGTCACCGGTTATGAATTTGAGACGCTTGCCAAGATAACAAAGACCAAAAAGAAGGAAAAGAAGAACGCCCCGCAAGTCGGCAGGTTCATCAATCCTTCGATAAAGACCTTGTTGCGAGCCGCAAAAGGAGATCCTTTAAGCAGTTATGTGATCGCGACTGACCCGGCTTCTTTCCGTTTTGTAAAAGACGGATTGGACATAATGATCGGAAAAGACCGCGTCAAAAGAGTGTCTTCGGACATGCTGAAGGTATCGGATGACGAGGAAGACCTTTTATCCATGGGGATAGGGATCCCGAGCAGGAAGATAGATATGGTCATATCCAAGGGGTTCTATGTCATCCCGAGGATAAAGAACAATTACCGCCTGGACGGGGAAAAGCTCTCTGCTAAATTGCAGGAACTTTCTTCTTATGGCCCATTCACAAAGGTCGTCTTTGACGGAGAAGAGGTCGGCGGATACAGGAACAATATAAGTTCCGTTGCCGCGGCGCTTAAAGAATACGATGTCGATTACGGCTACGTCGAGATGGCCGAACAAAAAGGTGACAGTCTTCTGCTAAAGAACATGGGGACCGGCATCGTCCGCGTACACAGCATCCCGGAGGACGAGATGCAGAAGAAGATGACAAAGGCAGAGGCATTGGACAGGTTTGAACGGGCGGTTTCCGAGAGAGGTGTCAGGGTGCTTTTTATAAGGCCGTTCTATTCCCTTCAGGGTCCTCACAAAGACCTTACAACTACCAATCTCTCTTATATAAGCGATATAAAATCAAACGTGTTGAAGTCCGGACATACTATAGGCGTGGCCGGGAGACCGGGTCCTCTTAAAGTGAAAACTGGAGCTCTTTTGCTTCTGGCTTTGGCTGTAGCCGCGGGTTTTTGTCTTTTGCTTTCAGTATTTTGGAACATGTCCCTTAAAGCTGTGGCGGCGGTACTTTCTACCGCTGTATTTGCAACGGTTTTCTTTAGGTATGCCGGGCAATTGATGCTTTTTGAAAAACTTTGCGCTCTGGCTGCGGCAATAATATTCCCGTCCTTGTCGATTTCTTCGGTATTCGATCTCGGAAAAAAGACAGACATTATCTTCTCCTCTATATCCAGGCCTGTGGCGATGGTGCTTGCTTCTTTCTTCATATCCATGGCGGGTGCGTTGATAGTAATAGGAGCGCTTTCAGACAGCCTTTTTATGTTGGGGGCCCAGCAGTTCATCGGAATAAAGGCCGCTTTTGTACTGCCGATCGCTTTTGTAGCTTTATATTGTGCCGTAAAGGGTTCCGATAATATGAAAGAAAAACTGCTGCAGTGGCTGAACACTCCGATAACCGGCATGGTCGTCATGGTCTTTGGAGTGGTCGCTGCCGCGGGAGCCCTCTATATTTTGCGCAGCGGTAATTTTGGCATAGGGGTGCTTGATTCGGAGAGGCTGGCCAGAGCGCTTCTTGAAAACCTTATGGTCGTAAGGCCCAGGACAAAAGAATTCCTTATCGGATATCCCGTCCTTTTTCTCGGCGCTATATATTATTTGAAGAGCGACCGCAAACTTTTGTGGGCATTTCTTATTATAGGGGTCATCGGGCCGATATCGACGCTCAATACTTTCTGCCACGTGCATTCTCCTTTACTTATATCTGTCTTGAGGGCGATCTACGGAGTGATACTGGGGATCGCGGTAGGTTTGATATATTACTTATTGTATCTGGCCTACAGAAAACTGAGCAGGTCATGAAGATAGCCATATCCGGATATTACGGCTTCAATAATACCGGAGATGAAGCGGTCCTGGACTCCGTCGTCTCTAAATTCAGGGAAAAAGATCCGGGCATACGCATTACGGTATTTTCTTCCGACCCAAAGGCCACTTCATCACGATTTGCGGTGGATTCCGTGAACAGGCTGGACCCATTCTCCGGGTCCTCTTCCGGTCTTGCCTATTTTTCGTATGAATTTTCCACCTTGGTCAAATACAAATATGGCTTTTGCACTTTCCGAATCAAATATTAACAAAGTATCATTAAATATCTCTATGT
>JAKLHX010000095.1 GCA_022709925.1 Candidatus Margulisiibacteriota bacterium | reverse complement strand
AACAGACGCGAAAAGTAAGACGTCGCTCAAGTCGCAGATTGATGACATAATTCACGAACTAACAAACGGCAAAGAGATGTTTGATTTCGAGATATATTTTTCCGAGGTGTTTCATAACAGAAAAGGGTTTGATGTGGAGATGGACCTTATACTGCTTCCTCCTAACAGCACTTTGAGCGATCTTTTCTCAACGATGGAAAGGTCCGTAGAACTTGCCAGGTCCGGGAATGTGCAGGTCGCGATCAGCCCGCTCCTGCTTGCTTTTTCGGGAGCGCCCCTTACCGAGAAAAAGGTCCCCGGGGGCAGTACTGCAGTGACAGAAAGGGCTAACGTTAAAGAGTCCCTGGAACAAGAATGGATAAAAAGGGTTGAGATAGAATATGACAGAGCATACGGGTTGGACATCCCTCGCCGTTTCAAATTGATCAGGCCTGTTTTACAGTCGCTTTTGGACGGCGCCATAGAGTCCGCGAATAAAGCCTACAGCGAATTGAGGCGTTCCTTCGGCGAAGGGATCGGAGACCAGAATTTGCCGAACATGATGCTGTTTTGGGCCCTTGCTGCGATCGTAGAGAAGAACGAGAGGTCTTTTTCCGAGGATACTGCGGGGAACGGGGCTGCGGCATCCGCCAGGGACGCTATCCGTATAAAAGAATTGGTAGAAAGCGAAATAAGCTCCAAATGCGGGATCTGGGGCAGGGACGTTATCGATCTTCTCCACGATCTTCAAAAACATTTGTCGCGTTTGAGATGAATTCGTTTTTATGTTATTAATTTGTCAGTGTGCCTGCGGGCTTGTGCATCAGGTTTGACATAAAGCTCATCCACGCTACGCTCAATACATTGGCGGTCACAACGCGCAGGTCGGGGGGCATCAGGTTGACTGCCGGGCAGCCCATAAGACCCCAGAAGACCCAGCAGCAGCCTATAGTTATGTGGTAATTTGTCTTAATGTTATTGATGAGTTGCTCTGTATTTTTACCTTCGATATAATTTGCGGCTACAAAAGTGCCCAATATGGCGGCGGGCGAAAAAATGAACTGGTCTATCAGCACCCTTTCCGCGACGCTCCAAAGGCTTTGTCCGGGAAAAGCGTTATTTACTGCGTTATAGAACCCGCGCAATACTATGCCTCCGTTTATGGCGCCAAGAGCCGCCATTCCCGTCCATCTGCGGAAATTGAATTTTGTCCCCTCGTATTTTTGTGCCAAATAATCCGGTATCAGTCCGAGGAACAGTGCGGAGGAGGACATCTCTCCCAGCCTGGGGTGGTTGTTCAGTATCTCCCTTCCCTGATCGACCACAGACTTGAATTCGGGGATGTTTCCATATGCCGCTGCGCTGACACCGGCGGCAGCAGCGAAGGGTGCCATGCTTTTTGCCGTGCGCAGCAGGTTGGCGGTCCTGGGGGACCTTGTTATCTGAACGGCGGAAGTTTTTATATGTCTGACTGCACCGGAAATATTCATACAAGACTATATCGAGTGAAACCATATTGGATTTCATGCTTTGTTTGACCCTGGGCGTTTAAGGCTGTAAAATTGAATATATTTGCCGCGGTGGTGGAATTGGCAGACACGCATGGCTTAGGACCATGTGAGGTAACACTCTTGGAGGTTCGAGTCCTCTCCGCGGCAATATGCTATAATTTTTATTATTATTGCGGGCGTAGTTCAGTGGTAGAATGTCTCCTTGCCAAGGAGAAGGTCGTGAGTTCGAATCTCATCGCCCGCTTTTTATATTATTGAACGGAAGAGGGACAAAATTGAAGATACTTAAACAGGATAAAAAAGGGAATAAAGTTTCGATCGAGATAGACGTTCCGTACGAAGAATTCGCAAAAGCTCTTGATAAAGTAATTGCGGATATATCTTCCACAATGAAAGTCCCGGGTTTTAGGCCGGGGAAAGCTCCTTCCAACATCATAAAACAGAACCTGAATATGGAATTCGCCAAGGAAAAAGCCGTGGACCTTGTTGTAGAACAGAGCTATCCCGAGATATTAAAGCAGACGGCTATAGAGCCTGTGGACTATCCTTCCTGGAAGCCTGTCGCGATAGAGGATGGCGTCAAATGTGTGATCTCTTTTGAAGTGGAGGTCATGCCCGAGATCAAGTTGGGCAAATACACCGGGATAAAAGGCGAAAGAAAAAATTCCGATGTTGAGGAAAAAGAGATTGACGACTATATAAAGATGATAACCGAAGAGAGCTCTCAGGTCTCAGAAGTAAAGGACAGGGCCGTCAAGAACGGGGATATCGCGGAACTTAATATAACCGGGAAGATCGCTGATAAGGTCGAAAGCAGGCTTTCGCAGAACAATCTTCCGATCCTTATAGGAGACAATAGGGTCGCTCCCGGATTTGATGCCAACATCGAAGGCATGGCGATCGGGGATACAAAGGAATTCTCAATTTCTCTGCCGGCCGATTACTACATAAAAGAATTTGCCGAACAGGAAGTTTCCTTCACCGTGACCGTGCTCAAGATCCTTGAGAGGATAATGCCCGAGTTCAATGATGAGTTTGTTAAAAAAATAAGTTCCTTTGCCAATGTCGCGGAGTACAGGGAAGACGTAAAAAAACGTATCGGAGATTTCAAAAAACATAAGAATGACGATGAATTGAAAGATTCTTTGCTTGACCAGGTCATGAATTCATGTGAGATCGACATCCCGAATGCTCTTATCGCCAGAGAGATAGAGACGATGGTTTCGGAATTAAAGATGAACCTTGACCGTCAAGGGTTGACCATCGAGAACTATATAAAGAGCAGGCAGATGGCCCCTCAGGACCTTAAGAAAGAACTTGAGCCTTCCGCTCTTAAAAGGGTGAAAGCTCGCCTGGTCCTGAAAGAGATATCCGACAAAGAGAAGATCGAGTTCAGCGACAGCGATTTTACCGAAGAGCTGAAACTGCTTTCTAAAGAAATGAACGTTCCGGAAGCCGAACTCATGACAAGGGAAGGCATAAGAGAATACATAAAAGATTACGTGCTCCGAAGAAAAGCACTTGATTTTATCGTAGAAAATGCCAAGATAAAAGAAAAATAGGGGAGGCTTTAAATATGAACGTTATTCCTATGGTGGTGGAGCAGAACCCTAAAGGCGAAAGAGCATACGATATTTATTCGCGCCTTCTCAAGGAGAGGATCATATTCATAGGCGGTCCTGTGGATGACGATATCGCCAATATGATAATCGCACAGCTGCTGTTCCTTCATGCCGAAGACAAAGATAAAGAAGCTTCCATGTACATAAATTCCCCTGGAGGCGTTGTCACTGCCGGGCTCGCTATATACGATACTATGCAGTATGTAGATATGCCGATCTCCACCATATGTTTGGGACAGGCAGCCAGCATGGCGGCTCTTCTTCTGTCTGCTGGTACAAAAGGACAGAGATTCGCGCTCTCGAACGCCAGGATAATGATCCACCAGCCGCTTGGCGGGGCTCAGGGTCAGGCGACGGACATAGAGATACAGACGCAGGAGATCCTACGCATAAAGAAGCTTATAAACGAGATATTGGCCTTGCATACCGGCCAATCCATAGATAAGATAGTGAATGATACGGACAGGGATTTTTTCATGTCCCCTGGCGAAGCAGTGAAATACGGGCTTATAGACAAGGTTCTTGAAGCTAAGAAGATAAAAAAACTTAACGAGGCTTTAAAAGGCAAGAAATAAATGGAAAAGTCGGACAAGCAGATACCGACTCAGGTAGAGTGGAAGGATGAACTTCCTCTTATCCCGCTGAGGAACATGGTCGTATTCCCCCAAATGATAGTCCCTCTTTTTATCGGCAGGAGCAAATCAGTAAAGGCACTTGAAGATACCCTGGAAAAGGAGCGCCTTGTTGTATTTGCTTCTCAAAAATCAGAGGAGGTCGAAGAACCTTCGCCGGGAGATGTCTGTTCAATAGGGACGCTTGCCGAAGTTGTGCAGATGCTGGCCCTTCCGGACGGTACTACAAAGATACTTGTAGAAGGCGTTGCCCGCGTAAAGATAGAAAAGTTCACCCAGGACGATCCTTACTACAAAGTGAAGATATCCAAGATAGCCGAAGCCGCGGAAGTAACGGTAGAGTCGGAAGCACTTCTGCGCATGGTCATAAAAAAATTCGAATCTTATGTAAAGCTCAATAAACGGATACCTTCGGAGACATTGATGTCCATAGTGAACGTTGAGAACCCCGGGCGTTTGGCAGACCTTGTGGCATCATACCTTACTCTAAAGATAGAAGAAAAACAGGCGATACTTGAAGCGGTTTCCCTGCCGAAAAGGCTTAAGAAGATATCCGATGTGCTTGATAAGGAGATCGAGGTCCTTGAGGTGGAAAAGAAGCTCCAGAGCAGGGTGCGCAAGCAGATAGAACACGTGCAGAAAGAATATTATCTTAAAGAGAAATTACGGGCCATACAGGAAGAGCTGGGAGAAGGCGAGGACGACGATTCCGCTCCCGAAGTGGCTGAATACAAGAAAAAGATAGAAGCCGCCAAACTGCCTGAAGAAGTAAAAGAAAAAGCGGTCAAAGAACTTGAACGGCTGTCAAAGATGCCTTCCATGGTGGCTGAATCCACGGTGATCCGCACTTATCTTGATTGGATATTGGAACTGCCGTGGAAAAAGAAGACAAAGAGCAAAATAGACATCTCTGAAGTAGAGAAGATATTGAATGAGGACCATTTTGGCCTTGAGAAAGTAAAAGAGAGGATCATCGAATA
>JAKLHX010000094.1 GCA_022709925.1 Candidatus Margulisiibacteriota bacterium | reverse complement strand
CGGACCCTTGGGCGACCGTTTCCGAAAAATACAAGCCCGGACAGACAGTAGAAGTAAAAGTCCTGCGGCTGGCCAAGTTCGGCGCTTTTGTCGAGCTGGAGGAAGGGATCGAAGGACTGATCCATAATTCCGAACTTTCCATCAAAGGCGTCCAAAACCCGTCAGAAGCCGTAAAACCTTCCGACATTGTAAAAGCAAAGATATTGAGGATAGAAGAATCAGAACAAAAGATCGGTCTCTCAATAAGGGAAATAGAACTGGAAGAGCAGAAAAAGCAGTTCGAACAGGCCCAACAGACATCCCAAACCCAAAAAGTCACCATAGGCGACACGATCGGCGACTCAATAAAAGAGCAGCTGTCAAATAAAAATGAACTTTCTCAGCCTTCTTGATAAAGCCTGCAAAAAGAACGACTCTCTGCTTTGCGTAGGCCTCGACGTTGACCTCGGAAAAACCGGGCACGGGACATCGTCAGTCACGGATTCCATATTCGACTTCAATAAAAAAGTGATAGATGAAACAGCCTCTTATGTGTGCGCGTACAAACCGAACATCGCTTTTTATGAGATGTACGGCATCGAAGGTTTGCAAGCCCTGATAAAGACCATTGAATATATCTCGGACGATATCCCTGTGATCCTTGACGCCAAAAGAGGAGACATAGGCCATACGGCACAGGCATATGCAAAAAGTGTTTTTGATGTCTTTAAAGCGGATGCCGTGACCGTGAACCCCTATCTCGGATACGACTCACTGGAGCCTTTCATCAACTATAAAGACAAAGGGGTCTTCGTGTTGTGCCTTACTTCGAACAAAGGATCATCGGATTTCCAAATACCGCAGCAGGATGAAGAACCTCTTTACATGCATGTGGCAAAACACGTAAAAAAATGGAACGTCAACGAAAATTGCGGGCTAGTGGTAGGAGCGACTAACGCACAGATGCTAAAGGATGTCCGCTCCGAAGCCGGGAACATGCCTATATTGATCCCCGGTGTGGGAGCCCAAGGCGGAGACCTTGAATCAAGCGTTAAATACGGCATCACAAAAGACAGGAACAGGGCGATAATAAATTCTTCGCGCGGAATAATCTACGCAGACAAACCCGGTATTGAAGCTAAAAGATTGAGGGACGAGATCAATCGATATAGATAGATTTTGATATTGATTTCTTCAATCCTAAAACGAATTTCCATACAGGATTTTTAGCGCTTATTAAGCGCACGATCGCGCTACCCACGATAACGCCATCGGCATATTTTGCCGCGGAAGCGGCCTGATCGGCGTTTGATATCCCAAAACCGACCGCTATCGGCTTACTGGAAAATCTTCTTATACGTTTGACGCTCTCCCCTATCGATGAAGAAAGCGAAGTCCGGATCCCTGTGACCCCCGTCAAAGAAATAAGATAAATGAATCCATGGGAAAGAGCGGCAAGCTTTTTCGCCCTCGCGTCCGGAGTGTTGGGAGCGATCAAAAAAATGAGATCTATCCCTTTATTTTTTGCGGATGACGAGAACGCTTTTGCCTCTTCAAAAGGCAGGTCCGGAAGTATCAGCCCGTTAACGCCTGCTTTTGAACAATCTTTGAGGAATTTTTCCGCGCCGTAGAAAAAAGGGATGTTATAGCTGGTCATGAACACGATCGGGATATCCGTTTTTTTTCTGAGCCTCGAAACGAGTTTTATGCAATCCTTAGCACTGACACCCTTTTTAATGGCCCTTTGTGCCGCGTTGACTATCACAGGACCGTCAGCCACTGAGTCGGAAAAAGGGATGCCGATCTCGATGATATCCGCTCCGCCTTTTTCGAGTTCATTCACGGCTTTTTCGGTGGCTGCAAGGCTTGGATCCCCCGCCATTATGAAAGTGATGAGGGCTTTGCGGGCTTTAAAGGCGTTTTTTATGCGTGACATGGTTAAGCAGATTATAACACTGAATAAATCCTAAATTCAAAATCCTAACTTCGGATAACTCGCTTAACTCAATACGGCTTTCCGGAGCTGTTAGCCCTCCGCCAGCCTGAGATGATACCGTTTTTTTACCGATATATATAATGAGGGGGGTAAGAGAATGGCAGTAGGACTGGTCAGATTTCAAGTCTTAAAGACTATGCCGAGGGCAGTAGCCATATCTTCAACCAACCCCACGACCAGTCTCTATAGGGGGATCCGTAATAATTTCGAATTCTTCACTCCTCGGACAGCCGAACGGCTGAAAGTTCTCCAGGACAAATGGGACAGGGCGCTGAAGCCGTCGTTCTTAGACAAACTGCGCAAGACCGTCACGGGACGCCCGTTCATTATGCCATGCGAGGCAAGAGAGTTTGAAAAATTGAGATCAATAGCATGCGCGCAGTCGTTTTCCGACAATGAGCAGGTCGCCATGTCTTTCGCCGGAAATAGCGGCTATCTCCTCAAGCTGACGATGCCGCTGACCGAATCCTGGAAGTATATGCAGACCAGGTCTCTCATGGTCGACGATTGCATGCTCCCGATGGACGTATATTTTATTCCTCCATCACTCTTAATGGCCAGCGTTTCCAGCGGCGACTGGACACTCACCATAAGGCACCTCGGCTACTGAAAACTGCCCTCCAAATCATGCGTCCCCGCCTTGGTTATTTTGACCCTGACAATATCTCCCGCGTTGTACCGGCGAGTTTGAAACCCGCCTCTATAGGCAATTTTTACAACCCCGTCTATCTCCGGCGCGTCCCTGTAAGACCGCCCCACAAACCGGCTTACAGCTCCGGAGCCGTTAGCCGTAGGTCGCCTCGGCGACCGTGCCGTTTGCCGTGAGCCTTCAATGAGCACCTCCACCGTCTTGCCGATAAATCCCCTGTTCTTCCGCCTCGATATCCTCTCCTGTATCTTCATCAGCGCTTCCGCTCTTCTGCGCTTCAGATCTTCCGATACCTGTCCCTTCATCCCATACGCCTTTGTCCCTTTTTCCCTACTGTAAGGGAACACCCCCACCCTATCAAACCTCATCTCTTCAATAAAATATTTAAGGTCTTCAAAGTCTTCTTGTGTTTCCCCGGGAAAACCAACAATAAATGTAGTCCTGATAGCGATGCCCGGCATTTTTTTTCTCAACTTTGCGATGATATCCTCTAAATGCCGCCTGTCATAACCGCGACTCATCGCTTTCAGCATTTTATCGCTTGAATGCTGCATCGGCAGGTCGATGTATTTGAGGATTTTCTTTTCTTTTGCCATTATTTCGATCAGTTCGTCCGCAATATGTTTGGGATGCGTGTACATTATCCTTATCCAGCGCACGCCTTTTATCTTTGAGGCCTTTTTCAGAATTTCCGGGAATTTCGGATGCGCGGTCGTGTCCTGTGCGACAAAAACTATTTCTTTTACACCTCGGTCGGCAAGCCCCTGCACTTCTTTTACAACATCAGCAACTTTTCTTGTCCTCAAACGCCCTCTGATAGAAGGGATAAGGCAGTATGCACAGTTGTTGTTACACCCTTCGGATATCTTTATATATGCCGTCCACGGAGGTGTAGACTTTATCCTGGGAGCATGACAATCATGCAGGGCTATACTATCGATGATGCCGTCTACATACGGGATCTTCCTTGTCCCCATCCCCTTTCTGGCTTCCGGCTTTTTACTTTTTACTTCATACTTTGGCAGGCATCCCGCAACGTATAGGCTTTTACAAACGCCTTTGCTCTTGTATGCGGCCATCTCTTTGATGACGTCCAGAGATTCTTTCCTTGCGGAAGACAGGAAAGCGCAGGTATTGACAATTATGACATCCGCGGACGAAGGATCGTCCGTATACTCATAGCCTTCAATGCAAAGATGTCCCATCAGGACCTCAGAATCCGTCAGGTTCTTTGGGCAGCCCAAACTTACGATATGGAACTTATTTTTCACGTTATTAAAATCCTTGACTAATGGTTACCTTGTTATTATAATTGAAAAGCAGATCGTTGTCCCGGGACCATCTTTGAAACCAGGAGAAGCCCTTGAAGAGATTCTTTATATTGTTGTCCGTTATATTTTTGCTGTCATCCCCGGCTTTCGCCGTCCAGACTGGCGGTGCGGGCTCGAATAATCCTGACATAATAAAAGGCGCTGACATACAGCAGAACATGCTGACAGTGGAAGGCACCACAAAGTCCCAGACAATAGAAGTTACCACAGGGATCACAAAAATCGGAACTCCCACATATACCTGGCCATCGGCACTCGGGTCCGCGAACACATATCTAAAACACGGCTCTTCCGGAACACTCACTTGGGAAGGCGTCCCGGGAGCATCCGCGGCCGGGTCCACTGGACAGATACAGTTCAACAGATCGAACACTTTTGACGCAAGCGCAAATCTCACATGGGATGCATCGGCAAACAACCGACTTTTTGTGGCAGGGACGGTCGAAGCCACGTATTTCAGAGGCAACGGAGGACAATTGACCAATGTATCCGCTGCTACCGCTGAAACAGCAGGTTCCGCCGGATATGCCGCAACAGCAGGTTCTGCTACTTCAGCTACTACAGCAGAAACTGCGGGATCTTCCGGCTATGCGACTACAGCGGGTTCTGCTACTTCAGCAACTACTGCAGAGACCGCCGGATCTGCAACACCATCAGGCGCCGCTGGCGGCGACCTTACGGGCACTTACCCTAACCCCACTATCGGGAATAACAAAGTCGTTGCCGCGTACATGGCCACGGATTCGGTGACTTCCGGAGCCATAGCCGCGAACGCCGTGACAACCGATGAGATAGCCG
>JAKLHX010000093.1 GCA_022709925.1 Candidatus Margulisiibacteriota bacterium | reverse complement strand
ACATAGTCAACGGGATAGGAAGGCCGGATTACTGGTGTACCATACAATACGATTATCACTGGCACATAGAGATAATACCGAGACTTACAAAGACTGCCGGTTTTGAATGGGGATCCGGACTTTACATAAATCCGACACCGCCGGAAGAGGCCGCGAAATATCTAAGGGAAATAATGTAAAAGGGGGCGGTCAAAATGGCTGAGAGTCCAAAGGCAAAGAGAACCAAGGGCAGATCGATATCCAAAAAAAAGGTGTCGGTGGCAGCCAAATCCATACTCAAAAAGAAGAAAACAGCGATAAAACCTAAAAAGAATGCCGCCGTAAAAAAAAGGACGTCCGTAACAAAAAGAAAACAGCCTCTTAGGGCAGTGATAGTCGCTCCTTTAAAAGAACAAAAGACCGATCTTCCGGATGTAAAAGACCTTGTCGAAGAATCCAAATATTACAGCGCCCCTGTGATACAAAAGTTCCTCAATGAAAAAGGCTTTGAACTCCCTTACGGATACAACGAGAGCAGGATAACCGTAATGGTCAGGGACCCTCACTGGATATACTCTTACTGGGAACTTCCTGATTGGAAGATAGACGAGTTAAAGGCGCTGATGGGACACGATACTTTTTATCGCTCAAAGAAGATACTCCGCGTATATGACGTTACCGACATTAATTTTACCGGTATGAACGCCAACAAGAGCTTTGATATAGGTCTTTCGCCGGACTCCCGCAATTGGTACATAAATACCGGAGAACCTAACAGGAGTTTCTGCATAGATCTGGGATTCCTTACTCCCGAAGGCAAATTCTATGTTGCCGCCAGGTCAAACGTAGTTTCTACTCCTCGCGACAGCATGTCGGAAGTCATAGATGAGGAATGGCTTACTATAGACTGGGAGAGGATATATGCAATGTCCGGAGGTTTTGGCATAGGTAGGTCTTCCGGAGAGATCAAAGAGCTCCTCAAAAAACGTCTTAAGGAAGAATTGTCTTCCGGGGCCGTGTCCAGCTGGGGAAGCGATTTTATGCGCCCGACAGAGAGACCGAAAGATTTTTGGCTGGTTGTGAATACAGAGCTTATAGTATACGGAGCCACCGAACCGGACGCAAAATTGAGCGTCCAGGGGCTTCCCATAAAATTGAGGCCTGACGGGACCTTTACCATGAGGTTCGCTCTTCCCGACGGACGGCAGGAAATTCCGGTCGTTGCAGTGAACAAGGCCGGCGACCAGAAAAGGCAAATAACTCCGACGGTAGAAAAAAGAACCAAATAATGGAAAAGGGTTATCTTTCTTTAGTATTACACGCCCATCTTCCGTATGTGCGCCATCCGGAATTCAAGGAGTTCATGGAAGAGGCCTGGCTTTTTGAGGCCATAACAGAAACATATATCCCTCTTATAAACGTATTTGAAGGGCTTATAAAGGACAACGTACCGTTTCAGATAACAGTTTCTCTTTCCCCGACATTGATAGCAATGCTGCGCGACGGGCTTTTGCAGGACCGTTACATAGAGCATATCAATAAGCTGATCGAACTTTCTTACAAAGAAATAGAACGCACAAAATTCCAGCCGGAATTCAATTCCCTTGCATATATGTACAAGGATAAATTCGAGAACGCCAGGCATGTGTTCTGCGATAAATATCACAAAGACCTTACGAACGCTTTTAAATGGTTCATGGAGACGGGTAAGGTAGAAGTGATAACCTGCGGAGCAACGCATGGCTTCCTGCCGCTTATGGAAACATCAAAAGAGGCTTCGCGCGCCCAGATAAGGGTCGCGGCGGCATATTTCAGGGAAGTCTTCGGCCAGACACCAAAAGGTATCTGGCTGCCTGAATGCGGATATTTTCCCGGTCATGATGAGTTCCTGAACGAACAGAACATCAGCTATTTCTTTGTAGACACTCACGGAGTGCTCCATGCTTCGCCAAGGCCAAAGTACGGCGTATTCGCGCCTATATACTGCAAGAGCGGCGTCGCGGCTTTTGGCAGGGACGTGGAATCTTCTAAAGCGGTCTGGAGCGCGAAAGAAGGATATCCGGGGGATTTCAATTACAGGGATTTTTACAGGGACATAGGGTTCGACCTTGATTTCGACTATATAAAACCTTATATCCACGCCGACGGGATAAGGACGAATACCGGCATAAAATATCATAAGATAACCGGACCTACAAACCATAAAGAGCCCTACAACAGACATTGGGCGATCGAAAAAGCCGCGGACCATGCGGGCAACTTCCTTTTCAACAGGCAGAAGCAGGCAGAATTCCTGTACGATTATCTAGGCAAAAAACCTATAGTAGTTTCTCCGTACGACGCGGAACTATACGGACACTGGTGGTTTGAAGGTCCGGAATGGCTTAATTTCCTCATACGTAAGATCGCCTATGACCAGGATACGATAAGGCTCATTTCTCCTTACGCTTATCTTGAGGAGAATCCCAGGAACCAGGTATCCTCACCATCAATGAGCAGCTGGGGCTATAAAGGTTATGCGGAACACTGGCTTGACGGCAGCAATGACTGGACATATCGTTATCTCCACAAAGCCGCCGAGAGGATGGTAGAGTTGGCGAACGGGAACAGGAATGCCGGAGGCGTCACGGAACGCGCACTCAAACAGGCCGCAAGAGAACTTCTTCTTCTGCAGGCGAGCGATTGGGCTTTCATAATGAAGACGGGCACCGTTGTGGAGTATGCCAATAAGAGGACCGTCGACCATGTAGAGCGGTTTACGCGGCTTTACGACATGATAAAGACCAACTCGATCGACGAAGGGTTCCTTTCGGATATAGAATGGAAAGACAATCTTTTCCCGAACATAGATTTTAGGGCGTATTGCTCTTAGGGCTAAAAATACCGGGATTTTCTTTAAAAATAGTCGAAGAAGATTATATATGAAAGCAGTATTGATGGCCGGGGGGTTCGGAAAAAGGCTTCATCCTCTGACTTCGAACATACCGAAGCCGCTGATCCCTCTTTGCGGAAAACCTATAATGTCTTACGTGCTTGAGCTCCTCAAAAAACACGGCATAACGGAGATCATCGTGCTTTTATACCACAAACCTCACCTTATAAGGGATTATTTCAAGGACGGTTCCGACATCGGGATGAAAATAAAATATGTGGCGGCAGATGAGGACTACGGAACTGCAGGGGCGGTTAAATATGTTGAAAAATATCTCGATGACAGTTTTGTCGTGATAAGCGCCGACCTTTTGACGGATATCGACCTTAACGAGACGATAAAGTTCCATAAAAAGAAAAAAGCACTGGCTACTATCACGCTTGCAAGGGTGCCCAATCCTTTGGAATACGGCATAGTCATTACCGAAGACAGCGGAAAAATAAAACATTTCCTTGAAAAACCGTCATGGGGAGAAGTCTTCAGCGACACGATAAACACCGGCATATATGTGCTGGAGCCGGAGGTCCTGTCCATGATACCGGAAAAAAAGTTCTTCGATTTCAGCAAGGACCTTTTCCCCAGGCTCCTTGAGAAAGATCTTCCTTTGTACGGATGTGTCGGCAGCGGCTACTGGAAAGATATAGGGAATATCCTGGAATATATGCGCGCGCATAAGGATGCCGCCGAAAAAGGATTGCTTTTATGCAAAGACAACATTTCTCCAAATGCGAAGATATCGTCTTCCGCCAAATTGAACGGTAATATAATAATAGGATCGAACACTTTTATAGCCGATGAAGCCTATATATCAAATTCAGTTATCGGTTCAAGTTGTAAAATAGGAAGAGGGGCTAGGATCACTGAAAGCATTGTATGGGACAGCGTAGAGGCCGGAAAAGGCTCTGATCTTCATGCCTGCGTGGTCGCCAACGACACTTTTATCGGAGAAAGAGTTAGAATCGAAGAAGGTTGTGTCGTCGGAGAAGGATGCCTTATAGAGTCCGACAGCACGATAAGGCCTTACATAAAGATCTGGCCCGGAAAAAGCATAGAAGAGGGAAGCACCGTGAATTCAAGCATGATATGGAAACAGAGATGGTCCAAGAATATCTTCGGCCAATACGGCGTAACCGGAGTGGTCAACGTGGAATTGACCCCTGAATTTGCCGCAAAGCTCGGGTCCGCTTTCGGAGCTATGATAGGCAAAGGGGCAAGCGTGACCAGTTCCATGGACGGACACAAGGCCTCAAGGATGATATCCCGCGGCCTTATATCAGGGCTCCTTTCGGCCGGGGTCAATGTCTCGAACCTTGAGAACGTGCCGTGCCCGATAAACAGGTTCGAGCTGAAAGCACTCCGTTCAAAAGGCGGCATACATATCAGAAAATCCCCGTTCGACAACAGCATCATCGATATTAAATTCTTCGGCGCCGACGGAATGGACCTTTCCTCAAGCAAAGAAAAAGAGATCGAAAAACTTTTTTGGGGAGAAGACTATGAGCGCCCTTCGATAGATGAGACGGGAGAACTTTCGTTCCCGTTCTACAGGGTGGCTGAGGGCTATAAAGAAGCTCTTCTTAACTTCATCAGCATAGACGCGATAAAGAACAAAAGGTTCAAGGTGGTGATCGATTATTCATACGGTAGCGCATCGCAGATATTCCCGTCTATACTCGGAGAGCTTGGATGCGAGACAGTGGCGCTCAATGCTTATATAGACGAGAACAAGCTTACAAAGACAAAAGATGAGTTTGAAAGATCATTGAAGCAGCTTTCACAGATAGTGGTCACGCTCAAGGCCGACATAGGGATAATGTTCGACGCGGGAGCCGAAAAGATATTTTTGGTGGACGAAAAAGGAAGTATACTTGACGGCTATACCAGCCTTTTGCTGTTCGCATCCCTT
>JAKLHX010000092.1 GCA_022709925.1 Candidatus Margulisiibacteriota bacterium | reverse complement strand
TTCTGAGAAATCCACTCCGCCGCCTCCGAAACCGCTGCCGACATGTCCATAGGTATCATATTGTGTTTTTTTCTTTGGATCTCCCAATATCTGATATGCTTCGTTTATTTCCTTGAATTTTTCGACAGCCCCGGGTTCTTTGCATACGTCGGGATGATGCTGCCTTGCGAGCCGCCTGAACGCGGACTTTATCTCTTCTGCTGAAGCGTTCCGTGATACTCCGAGTACCTGGTAGTAGTCTTTTTGGTTGGGCATAGCTCTATTATATATCATCGGAGAAAATGAAGGGCGGGTTTAAAACCCGCCCTTACCATACAGCGCATATAGTCACCCAAGGAACATTATTTTTGGTCTGATTCCTTCCAGTCGGCGTTTATGGTCTTGTCTTCTCCGCCTTGAGGGCCGCCTTCCTGTTGAGGAGGCGTTTGCGGTTGTCCCTGTCCGGCAGCCGGCCCTTGAGCCTTATATATCTGCGAGGACATCTCATATACTTCCTTTTGAAGAGCTTCGAACCCGGATTTTATTTTCCCGGAGTCAGTACCTTTCAGCGCTTCTTTAAGTTCTTCTATGGCTTTTAAGACCTTGTCCCGAGTTCCTGCATCCACTTTGTCCCCGTTGTCTTTGAGTGTTTTTTCCGAAGTGTATGCAAGGTTGTCCGCCTGGTTCCTGAGTTCTGCGTCCTCTTTCTTTTTCTTGTCGTCCGTTTCATGGGCGGTCGCCTCTTTTTGCATCTTGTCTATGTCCTCTTTTGTAAGACCGGATGAAGCGGTTATGGATATCTTCTGTTCTCTTCCCGTCCCTTTATCTTTGGCGCTGACATGGAGTATTCCGTTGGCGTCGATATCAAAAGTGACCTCTATCTGAGGGATGCCTCTGGGTGCCGGAGGGATATCCGAAAGATGGAACCTCCCGAGCGTCCTGTTGTCATAGGCCATCGGGCGTTCGCCTTGAAGCACATGTATCTCTACGCTGGTCTGGCCGTCAGCGGCGGTGGAGAAAACTTCGCTTTTAGACGTAGGTATGGTCGTGTTCCTTTGGATCAACGGGGTCATCACGTTCCCCATTGTTTCTACGCCGAGCGATAGGGGGGTGACGTCAAGAAGGACCATCTCTTTTACTTCTCCCGCCAAGACCCCGCCCTGTATCGCGGCGCCTATTGCCACGACCTCATCGGGGTTCACGCTCTTGTTCGGGTCTTTCCCGAAAAGGCTCTTTACCGTTTCCTGGACTTTCGGCATCCTTGTCTGTCCGCCGACCAGGATGACCTCGTCTATCTCGGATGGGTTGAGCTTTGCGTCCTTAAGGGCCTGGTTCACCGGTCCGAGCGTTCTGTCTATAAGGTCCGCCACAAGCTGTTCGAGCTTTGCGCGGGTCAGTTTTGTGACAAAGTGTTTGGGGCCGGAGGCGTCCGCAGTTATGAACGGCAGGTTTATTTCCGCCTCGAATACCGTTGAAAGTTCGCATTTCGCTTTTTCGGCCGCGTCCCTTAATCTTTGGAGAGCCATCCGGTCGTTCTTCAGGTCTATCCCGTGTTCTTTCCTGAACTCATCGACAAGCCATGCCGTTATCTTTTCGTCAAAGTTGTCGCCTCCGAGATGCGTGTCGCCGTTCGTGGACTTTACTTCAAAAACGCCTTCGCCTATCTCAAGTATAGATATATCGAAGGTCCCCCCGCCGAGGTCATAGACTGCGATCTTTTCCGCTTTCTTTTTATCGAGCCCGTACGCCAGGGAAGCCGCCGTGGGTTCGTTTATTATCCTTACTACTTCAAGGCCTGCTATCGTTCCCGCGTCCTTTGTCGCCTGTCTCTGGCTGTCGTTGAAATATGCCGGGACGGTGATGACCGCTTTTGACACTTTTTCTCCGAGATAAGCTTCAGCGTCGAGCTTTATCTTTTGGAGTATCATCGCGGATATCTCCGGCGGCGAGTAATTCTTGTCCTTTATCTTTATCGTAAGGTTGCCGTTGCCGTCTTCAGAGACTTTATATGGGACCAGCTTCATCTCTTCGGAGACTTCGGCATATCTTCTTCCCATGAACCTTTTTATGGAATAAACTGTGTTTTCCGGGTTCGTTATAGCCTGGCGTTTTGCGACCCTTCCGACTATCCTTTCTTCAGGTTTGGGGAAGCCTACTACGGAAGGGACCGTGCGTTCTCCTTCCGAGCTCGGTATTACCGTTGGTTCTCCTCCTATTACGACCGCGCAGCAGCTGTTCGTCGTACCCAGATCGATCCCGATTATTTTACTCATTTCCCTCTACTCCTTTCTTTGATACTATTACCATCGACGGCCTTATTACCTTCTCTTTCAGCATATATCCTTTCTGCATCTCCTCCACTATCATTCCGTCAGGCTTGTCGGGGACTTCCTTTGTTATCACCGCTTCGTGATAGAACGGGTCAAAGTTCTTGCCGAGAGCGTCTATTTTCTTCAGTCCGACCTTCTGCAGCACATCCTCGAGCTGTTTTTTTATCAGCGCAAAGCCTTTTATGACTTCCTCATTTACCGTATTGTCTTTGGCGCAATCAGTGTGGGCAAAAGCCCTGTCAAAGTTGTCCAGTATCGGCAGCAGCGCGAATATAAGAGCTTCGTTGGAGAAACAGATTATGTCCTCTTTTTCGGCCGAGGTCCTTTTTTTGAAGTTGTCAAAGTCCGCCATAAGCCGCAGCATCCGGTTCTTCTGTTCCTCGAACTGGGCATCCTTATCTTCGATCGCCTTTTTCAGGTCTTCCACTTCTTTTTCGTGTTCGCAGCATATCTTGTTCTCTTCCGCCATTTTGTTTTTCCCTCCCAGTATTTTCATAGCGATGTCCCTTCTAGCATATCCGCGAAACATCTTAGTATAGAGGATATTTTCTTGTAGTCCATCCTTGTCGGGCCTATCACGCTGATTATCCCTTTGCCTTTGAAAGGTGTGGCCGCAACGGAGCATTTTTTCAGGGCTTTTTGATGGTTCTCTTCTCCTACATGTATTGAATAATCGTCGTCATGCTCTTCCACGTATTCGTTCAGTATGTTCGAGATGGACGAGTGCTTTTCGATGGTCTCTATTACATCGCAGATCCGCTCGCTCATATTGAACTCCGGCTGCCTGAGCATCCTTGAGATCCCGCTTACATACAGGTTGTTCTGTCTGTCGGAAGTTATCACTATCGATGTATTGCCGGAAAGGTTTGAAAGCAGGTCCCCGACGATCTCCAGAAGATGGTCCTTATCGGTCCTTGCTATGCTGGCCCTTATGGATTCGATCTCTTTCATAGCCAGCTCTTCTATTTCCATTATCTGGTCTATGAAGAACCTGTAGCCTTTGTCGGAAGGTATCCTGCCGGCCGAAGTATGTGGTTTTTTTATGAAACCTTTCTTTTCCAGGTCGGCCATATCGAACCTGATAGTGGCCGGGCTTGCCTCTATATGGTGTTTTTCGGTCACTGCTTTGGACCCGACCGGTTCGGCCGAATCCACATAATCTTCCACGATTATCTGCAGTACTTTTTGTTTTCTGTCATCGAGATATTCAAGCATCATTTTAGCACTCTCACCATTCAAGTGCTAATTATATCAACGTGTGGAGAGGTTGTCAATATTCACACAAACCGCTCAAAGACCTCGTTGGCGACGAATAGTCCTTTGCCGGTCAGGCGAAGGTGATGTGAGGACTGTTCGACCAGGCCTTTCTCTGAAAGTTCTTGTATCTCTTTCCCGAACAGTTCTTCTACGGGCTTTTTAAAGCGTTTCTCGAACTTGTTAAGGTCTATTCCCTTTATCAATCTAAGTCCCATGAACATGGTCTCCGCTATCTCGTCTTTTTTGGCGCGTTTTTCCTTCTTTTTTGAGTTTATGGGGTCTGACAGGTATTCCTTGAGATCGCCGGTATTCTTATGTCTTGCCCATTTTATATGGGATGAAGCGGACAGTCCGAACCCCTTATAATCCCCGTTCTCCCAATAGTTAATGTTGTGCTTGCATTCAAAACCGGGAAGACAAAAGTTGGATATTTCATAATGTATATACCCTTCGGACTTCAAAAAGTCGATAGTTCCTTTATACATCTGATATTCCGTCTCGTTATCCTGCTGTACGGCCTTGGCGGATAGGGGAGTGCCTTCTTCTATCTGAAGGTTGTATGTCGAAATATGTTTCGGCCTCAGTTTTACGGCTTTTTTCAGCGTTCCTGTCCAATCATTCAGTGTTTGTCCCGGCAATGCGAACATAAGGTCTATGTTTATATTTGAAAAACCAGACCTTATAGCGGCTTCATATGACTCATATATCTCTTCGCAGTTATGTATCCTGCCCAATGACTTTAATTCGTTGTCATCGAATGATTGCGCTCCTATGCTTAATCGGTTCACTCCCGCATCCTTTAATATCTTCAGCTTATAGAAGTCTATGGTGCCTGGATTGGATTCGACAGAGTATTCTGTTGAAGCGGAGGGCTTTCCGACGGCTTCCATCAGTCTTAAAAGGTTCTTTTTTGATAATGAGGTAGGTGTCCCGCCTCCTATATATACCGTTTCCGCAGAGGCCCCGGTGTCGAACTCTATTTCTTTTTGAAGCGCTTTTATGTATTTCCGTTGGGTTTCCTCATCAATGCCGGGAAAGGAACAAAAATCACAGTAATCGCATTTTTTCAGGCAGAAGGGGATATGGACATAAAGTCCCTGAGGGGTCATGAGTTTATGTATGACATAAGTCCGCCCAAAAGGCCGAATTGGACGGCGATGAATGTCTGTTCGGTCCCGGAGAACGGGATCCCGATATATGAAGCGATTATGCAGACGGCTATTCCGAGCGCAAGTCCCGCGCTTAATCCGGTAAAACTATTTTTTGGAA
>JAKLHX010000091.1 GCA_022709925.1 Candidatus Margulisiibacteriota bacterium | reverse complement strand
ATAGGGAAGGCCGAAATGGCGATCGCCGACATATCAAAGATCACTATCGACGAAGCGATCGATATGTGCAAAGAAGGTTACAAGCTTTTAAAGGGCAAGCTCGATGACTTTTTTGTGGCAAAGGCCGTTGCCGTCGAAGCCGAGCTCCTGGTTAAGAAATCAGGCAAAGGCAACATAAAGGAAGCCGCAAAACTGCTCGGAAAACTGATCGATAAGAAGAACTCCCATCCTTATTTCAGGGCAAGGGCCATGGCCGGGAAGGCCGAGCTCGCCTTGTATTTCGGAGTGGATTCGCTTTCGAACGGCATAAAAATGTGTGAAGAGGCCCTTAAGATATTGGCGGAGAGGCCTCTTGATTATTTTGCCGTAAAAGCAAAGGTCGTAGAGGCCGAGCTTCTTTTAAGAAGGGGCTCCTCTTCGGACATACAGAAAGCCGAGAACCTTTGCAATAAAGTGATAGCGGCTCCCGTGCACAAAGACCTGACCGCGAGGGCGAAGATAGTCCTTGCAGAAACATCAAAGAAAGAAAAAGCCCAGAAATTGTTTGATGAAGTGCTTGAGCAGGACGGTCTCGACCCTTATTTGATAGAAAAAGTAAAAGTAACCCAGAGGTCTTTTAAACGCAACCTAATCTCGCGAGAGAGCTTTTTTGATGTCGGGGATGGCCTTTTTCGCGGCTTGCTCCCCGAGCTCCACAAGGTACTGCGCCTTATCAAGTTCAAGAGAAGTTATCCCTTCATGTATAGGGGTTATCAATACATCGCAATTCTTTTTCTTTTCCTGGTTCTGATTAAGTATGAAAAGGTCAAGTGCCCTGTCAAATATCTCAAGGACGTTCTTAAAGTCCTCGACCTTATCCACCCTGGGGATGACGTCTACTCCTATTACAAAATCAGCGCCCATCTTCCTTACGACCTTTGAAGGCAGGTTCTCTTTGAGCACGCCGTCCACGAAGAACCGGTCATTGATCCTTAACGGGATGTACATCCACGGGAAAGAACAAGAAGCCCTGACAGCCTGAAAGACCTCTCCTTTATCTAATACTACCTCTTCCCCGGTCTGGAGGTCTACCGAGACAGCCGCGAACGGTATGTCCATCTCCGAGAAATTCTTTTTTCCGATGAGGCTTATCACGAATTTCTCGATCTCTTCGCTGGAAACAAGTCCCGTCTTTGAGAGCACTATCCTGAAAAAGTGTTTCCATTTCACTTTGTTGGCGATCTCGAGCATCGTGGTTATGTTGACCCCGCCGGCATACAGCGATCCTATGAGCGATCCCGCACTTGTCCCTGCGATGTAATCGATGGGGATCCTGTGGTCGTGGAGGACCTTTAATACGCCTATATGCGCAAGCCCCCTGGCGCCGCCTCCGGACAGGGCGAGCCCGATCTTTTTCTTTTTAAACGGGTTGAAGAACATGATTAGTTATATTATCACAGACTTTTGATTATCTCTATGACTATCTTTGGATTAACAAAGTTCGCTGTCCCTACGGCTATCGCATTCGCTCCTGCCGAGAAGAATTCCTTTGCGTCATCGGGACCCATTATCCCGCCCATCCCTATTATAGGGATGTCTGGGAGCTTTGTTCTTACTTGTTTTATAAGTTTTAATGCGGTTGGTTTTATGGCAGGTCCGGAAAGCCCTCCGGTTATGGTCTGCTTTTTACCGGGGATCGCGGCCGTATGCTGTACGGTGTTTATCATTGACAATATATCCGCTCCTGCTTCAACGGCTGCTTTAGCTATTACCGTGATGTCTTCCACATTAGGCGTCAGTTTTGCTATCAACGGCAGGCGGCAGGCTTTTCTTACCCCGGATATCACTTCTTTTGTCATCGCAGGGTCTTTTCCGAAGACCATGCAGCCTTTTTTTACGTTGGGGCAGGAGATATTCACTTCTATGGCGCTGATACCGGAATGTCCCGAAAGCACCCGCGCTACCTGTTCGTATTCTTCGATATTCTCTCCGGCTATGTTCACGATAAGTGAGGTCTTTATTTCTTTCAGCTTCGGCAGATAATTCTCGATGAAATATTCCACGCCGTTGTTCTGAAGCCCTATAGAGTTGACGAGCCCGTTCTCCACTTCCATGAGGCGCGGCTGCGGGTTGCCTTTTCTGGGCTTTATTGTCACGGTCTTTGTTGTTATGGCACCAAGCTTTTCAAGCGGCACGAGCTCCGCGAACTCAAGGCCGAACCCGAACGTTCCGGATGCTACCGTCACGGGGTTTTTCATCTCAAGACCGGCTAATCTTATGCCCATATTATTTCCTTTGCATCGAATACCGGTCCGTCTTTGCAAACGCGCTTGTTACCCGATGTGGTTTCTACAACACAGCCGAGACATGCTCCTATGCCGCATGCCATATACTCCTCAAGCGATGCCTGGCATGGGATATTGTGCTTTGCGGCTATATCGCTCACGGAACGCATCATGGCTTTTGGCCCGCAGGTGTATATTACGCATTTTTTAGGGTCCAGGGTCTTTATGTATGATGAAAAAAGCGCGGATACGGTGCATTTTTCTCCGCAGGTGCCATCATCGGTAGAAACATACAGCTTTGTCCCTATCTTTGTAAAATCGCTTCCGCACAAGAGCAGGTCTTTTGTAGTTGCTCCCATGAAAAAGTGTGACTCAATGCCTTTTTTCTTCAATTCTTCTTCAAGGCAGTAAAGCGGCGCGCTCCCGCATCCTCCGGCGATAAGGACCGCTACCTTGTGTTTTTCGATAGTAAACCCGTTGCCAAGAGGGCCGATCATATCCAGGACAGGCGCTTGGCCATCCCTTACAATGATCTCCGACAATATCTTGGTGCCTTTTCCCACAACGTGATATATGACCGAGAATCCGTCATCGTTTATCTTGTGTATGGAGAACGGACGGCGCAGAAGAGGAGCGGAAGACCCCGAAACCCTTATCTCAACGAACTGTCCCGGTTTAGCTTTTTTATGGATGTTCTTGGATGAAACGGTCAATTTGAAATAATCAGGGGCGATATTTACGTTCTCAATGACAGCGCATTTTTCCTGGTAGATCATTGGTATAATTCTAGCATAACGGACAGCACGCTCACTTCGTTCGCTACGGCACGTTCGCTTTGCTCACTACGGCTAACAGCTTGTCTGAAGCCGTAAGCCGTAGACCCGACTTGTCGGGTCGTGCAGTAGGACCGATGCGATCGGCCCGAGCTGGTTGCTAATAAGGAGGTCTGCCATGAAAACATATACCGACTACATTGTTGTCAATACAAAAAAAGAGAAAGAGATACTGAATATAACATCTCAGGTGGAAGATATTGTCGCAAAGTCCGGCGTAAAGGACGGCATGGCGCTTGTTTCCGCGATGCATATCACGGCTTCGATCTTTGTGAACGATGAAGAACCCGGCATAAAGCAGGACCTTCTCGAATGGGCCGAAAAAGTGGCTCCGGACCTTCCGGACTACAGGCACCATCAGACGGGGGAGACCAACGGCGATGCCCATTTGAAATCATTGCTGTTCAACCACGAAATAATAGTCCCCATAACGGAAGCCCGCCTGGATTTTGGGCCATGGCAGCAGATATTCTATGGCGAATGGGACGGCCGCAGGAATAAGCGTATAATAGTCAAGGTTTTGGGCGTATAAAGCTCCCCATCCAAAGCTCCTTTTTACTGAAATCCTACCCCCAAATCGACGATATATAAGTAGATGGGTATTAGTAAAAAAATAGCTCAATTTAGCCAAAAAATAAAAAGCACGCGCAATAATATAGTTATATATACATTAATAATGATGGTCGTGGTGCTTTCGGGGGTTACGGTATCCGGAGACCTCCGGTCCGAGCGGCTTAGGGCCTTCCTATATAGATATCCGGGGACCCCGCTGGTGAACCATATAAATGAGATATTGTACTGTGCGGATAAGTTCGACCTCGATTGGCGGCTTTATGTGGCGATAGCCGGGGCGGAGAGCACTTTCGGCAAGAACTATCCCAAACATACCCGCAACCTTACGGGTTTCAACAGCTGCAATACAAAATTCGGATCAATATATGAGAACATATACAGGACCCATGAGGTCATAGCCACTACAAAATACTATGCCAAGTACCGCAGGACAAGGAACGTCAAAGACCTGATATACGTATATAAAGGGGTCCCTCCTTACGATCACTATATAAATACCGTCAAATTCGTCTTCAAAAAACTTAACGATCCTAATTTGCTGGCGGCATCACCCGGCGGCGTGCTTTTTGCGGAAAGATGAAGACTAAAGAAGGAATTTGAGCTCTTTTTCCAGGAGTTTGAACTGCGCGTCTATCAATCCTACAGGTTCTCCGTCCATTTCAAGGAATACTTTCTCGTCGCTTTGTACCGAGATCGTCTTGCCCCTTGTATACAGAACTTTTGGGTTTGAAAGATGGTTCCCACTGTAGATAGAGCCGATATCCCTGAGGATCTCTTTCCTGTTCATCTCCCGCGCGATCACCACTTCAAAAAATCCGTCATCGATCATGGCTTTTGGAGCTATCATCATGCTTCCGCCGAAATATTTCCCGTTGGATACGGCGGTCAATAGAGTTCGCCCTTCAAAAAATTCCTTGCCGTCCGTTTTGACGCTGATACGGTGGTTCTTGAGGAAGAACAGTGACCTTAATACTCCCGCAAAAAAAGAGGCCTTGCCTCCAAGCAGCTTGTTCGAGCGGTTCACGAGCTCTGTCACGTTGGCCCCGAATCCTACGCTCGACTCGTTTATGAACCTTCTTGTCGCGAAACTTCCGTCGCCTTTTTGGAAATGCGCCTCGCCTATATCGATATATGCAGGCTGTGCCTTTACGAGCCGCTCTGCCTGGGTGTGCAGAGATAACCTCTCTA
>JAKLHX010000090.1 GCA_022709925.1 Candidatus Margulisiibacteriota bacterium | reverse complement strand
ATCATCTGGGAAATATTTGCATCAAAAATTTTTTGTTTTCCGAACGCCGCCGATAGTTTTTCCCCTGACTGCACATCCTTTTTGATCGTGCACAAAGCATCTTTAAAGACCGTATTCCCGCTCGCCTCGCAGCACTCTTCTACCGCCTCCGGAACGGATATGCCGGCCCCTATGAGGACGGCAAGATTGGAAATTATCCCGGCAACGGCTGTTTTCCTTATGATCTCACCGGCAAGAGGCAGTTTTAATTTAATACGCGCTATCTGTCTTTCACAGATCCTGTTCTTTGCCATGATATTTGAGGCGGCTACCGCTACTACCGCAAAGACAGCAAGTGACATGCTAAAAGAACAGCCTCTAGTAAAAAGCCCTAAGACCATCGGGGCC
The DNA here is from genome assembly GCA_022709925.1 of Candidatus Margulisiibacteriota bacterium. Taxonomy (GTDB): domain Bacteria; phylum Margulisbacteria; class WOR-1; order JAKLHX01; family JAKLHX01; genus JAKLHX01. Next base: position 4,494 of record JAKLHX010000090.1, on the reverse strand, counting down.
GGAGCGTTCATCGACAAGAAAACCGAACTGAGCTGCGGCACGATAAAGAACGAGAAAAAACATATTGAGATGAAACTGAACAAAAGCACGACACACGGATAGGCGATCGCTTTAACAAGCCTGGCATTCATCTCTTTTTGTTTAACAAGGGTTTCACATGCCTTAAAGGACATTTCATCGAGACTTCCGCAAAGTTCCCCGATCCTAAGCAAAGAGACCGTACCGGCGCCGAAGAAACCTTTTGCGGAATCCGATATCTGACCTCCTTCAACGACCCTCCGGACGGCGTCTTTCGGGAACAAAGAAAGTTCAAGGGCCTTTATTGCCGGCATGCCTGATCTAAGCAAGAGAGAGAGTTTTTTCAATATTTTTATCTGCTCTTTTACAGAAAGCACTTTTATGCCTCCGGAAGTCCGAAAAACAGCGCCGCGTTCCTGGACGTGACATTTTCCACTTCTTCTATCGAGATCCCTTTTATTTCGGCTATTTTTTCCGCGACAAACCTTATATATGAAGGCTCGTTCCTTTTCCCTCTGTATATCTGAGGAGCAAGGTACGGGCAGTCGGTCTCTATCATTATCCTGTCCAATGGAGCCGCTTTCAAGGCTTCTCTTGCTTTGTCAGCGTTCTTAAAAGTTATTATCCCCGTAAATGAGATCATGAAGCCTGCGCCGATCACTCTCCTTGCATAGTCTGCATCCCCGGAAAAACAATGAAAGACGCCCCTCTCGGCCTTCTCTCTTTTCAAGATGTCCAGCATATCATCGTCAGCATCCCGGCCGTGAAGTATCAAAGGCAGGGCTTTTTTTATCGCCAAATCAATATGCATAGAAAAAGCCTTTTTTTGAACGTCTTTTGGCACGGGGTTCTCAAAATAATCCAGACCGGTCTCCCCTATGGCAACGACTTTTTTATTATCACAAAGAGACCCGAGTTCTTCGATGACTTTTTCATCAACAGTATCCGCATGATGCGGATGTATCCCTACCGAAGCGAATATATTCCCGTATCTTTCCGCCATATCTATCGATCCGATCGACGAATCCATGTCAAAAGAAGCGTTGATAATGGTTCTCACCCCACAGTCACGGGCCCTTTTTAAGACTTCCGGCAGGTCGGAGAACTGCGGCATGGTCAGATGCGCGTGCGTATCGATTAACATAATTTATTTTGTCTGTATCTTCGGGAAAAGCGATGTCCCTTTTTTTATGGCAATACCGGCGTTGTCCGCACAACTTCCGGATCGCAGGGATATTTGATCTGAAAGCCCCATCTGCTGTCTCATTGAAGACGACGTAGCCGGCATAAAAGGGCATATGAGGACAGATATTATCCTCAATGATTCGTAAAGATACGAAAGGACGTTGCTCAACTCAAGGGTTTTCCCTGATTTTGCCAGAGACCATGGGGCTTTCTTTTCTATATAAGAATTGGAAAAACTTATGAGCGACCATACGCTGTTGAGCGCTTCCGTAACGGCGGTACTGTCTATACTTTCCGAAAAAGCCCTCGGGACTTCTATCATAAGTTTTTTAAACTCTTTATCGAGATCGTCTTCCGAAGAAGAATCGGGACTTGGCACTTTCCCTTCAAAATATTTTTCTATCATAGTAAGCGTCCTGCTCAAAAGGTTCCCAAGATCATTGGCAAGGTCCGCATTATAGCGGTTTATAAGGGACCCCCTTGAAAAATCCCCGTCGCTCCCGAACGGGACCTCTCTCATCAGAAAGTATCTTACCGGTTCAAGACCGAATTCTTCCGCTAATTTTATGGGGTCTACGACATTGCCCTTGGATTTGCTCATCTTATCTCCCTCGACCGTCCACCAACCGTGCCCGAAGACCTTTTTCGGAAGAGGCAGGTCGAGGGCCATCAGCATTATCGGCCAGATAACGGCATGGAACCTTACGATCTCCTTGCCCATAAGATGCAGGTCCGCAGGCCACCATTTGTTAAAATTAACTTCGTCGAGCCCGTAGCCTATAGCGGAAATATAATTTATGAGCGCATCGAACCATACATATACGACATGTTTTGTGTCGAACGGCACCTGGACACCCCAGGTAAAATTGGTCCTGCTTACGTTCTGGTCCTTGAGGCCGCTCTCTATGAAATTGATTATCTCGTTCCTTCTGGAAGAAGGCTGTAAAAAATCCGGATTTTCTTTTATGTAAGAAAGAAGCCTGTCCTGATATTTTGATATGGCAAAAAAATACGCCTCTTCTTTTACTCCCGTTACCGGCCTGCCGCAGTCCGGACATACGTCTTTGCCGTCCAACTGGAACTTTGTCCAGTAGGCCTCGCACGGAGCACAATACCACCCCTCGTAGGACCCTTTATATATATCCCCTTTATCGTGAAGTTTTTTGAATATGTCCTGCACTGTCTTCATATGTTTTTCATCACTCGTGCGAATGAAACCATCATAAGAGATGTCAAGCTTTTCCCATGCCTCTTTAAATCTTTTTACCACGGCATCCACATGCTCTTTTGGGGCCACGCCCTTCTCGGCAGCAGACACAGCAATTTTCATGCCGTGTTCATCCGTCCCGGTAAGAAAGAAAACTTCACGGCCCTGCATCCTTTTCCATCTTGCTATCACATCGGCGGCTATTTGAGTGTAAGAATGCCCTATGTGCGGCACATCGTTCACATAATAAAGAGGGGTTGTAATATAGTATTTTTGGGCCATTTGGTTTAACAAAATTATAACACAGAGGGGTTTTATATGCCGAAAATCACGACAGCATCAGTTCCGCTCGACGGGGAACAGTATCCTTACATGGGTCACATCTTTAAGCGCGTAAGCGGACCATTCAGGAAGAGGCTTTGACAGGTCCGGATCAAGAAAAAAACTGGGCATAGGCTGCCAGCTGTCTTTGCCATCGAGCTTTACATCCACTATGAACCTGTTGAGAAGTTCGTCCAGCCATTTCTGAGAATCTATATCAGCCTTGGCATATCTCGGTTGAAGATACGAAGAGAACAAAGGGGACCTTCCTTCCAGGGAAGCCCCATAAACGGATACCGGACCTACTATCATCCATTGGGTCATCGTTCTGGCTTTACCCATTTCCGGGCTCATAGCATGGTTAGAAGGGATGATCTGGAACCCTCCCGTCTTGTTCATGGGAGAAGTCGATACGTCTATAACCCCGGTATGGTTAGCTCTTATCCTGCCGACGGCTGCGAATTGAGTGCCCTGGAACCTGCCTACGCCTTCGACAGGCTTAAGGACCTCTCCTATCACGCGCTCTTCACCGGCAAGATATATTATCTTTACCGGACCCCCGAACCTGTTCTCAAAAACTATCGCTTTAGGATAAAATATCGGCTGCAGCACTTTTATAAGTATTATGTCGTTTACCTTAGGCACATAACCGTTGTTCGCCGGGATGGTCTCTCCGCTGGGGTTCACACAGATGACAGGATTTCCCACATAAGGGGAATAGCCGCCGCCAAATATAGATGTCCCGGCCGGGATATCCGTATAGATGGAAGAGTCCGGGCTCAAAAAAGAATTGTAATATCCGGGCGGGTTCAACATTTCGACAGGCACGAGAGAGAACACTACCCCTTTATCATCGGGAACGTTGTCGTCTGTCTTGATATGTATGGCATTCACGGCTGAAGCCGCGACAGCACCGGCCTTTGCCCATTTGCTGGCAGTATATCCTTTAGTATTTACCGATTGGCACGGATACAAGACCCTTCCGACAACTTCCCAGCTTGCGCCCCTGTTCCTGCTAACGGCGATCTGTCCGCCGGGCCTGTTGTAGACCTCGATCCTATACAGCTCGGCAGAGCTCCCGTAATTATCCGCATAAGCCGCCAGGGACCCGAAACACACCGTGATCGCGCAAAAGAAAAATATAAAAGCTGATTGTATTCTTGTTTTATGGGACATATGGCTCTCCAAATATCAAAAATATATGGCGGCGGCAAAAACAAGGCCGACCGCAGCAAGGATCCACATATACACGATCGTTTTTTTAAGTATATCCTGCACATTGATGTTAAGGTAGTTAGAGACCCAGACGTTTTGGGTATTGGTGGGATCGCACACCCCCTGGATCTGGCCGACCGACATAAGGGCCGCCATAACGGCCGCTGCCGGAAGCGCTTTAGATGAAACAATAAGCCCCAACAGGCCCGCCCCCATCCCCCAAATGTTAAGAGGCCCCCTGTAAAGGGCAAGCGGAGCAAGGACGGTAAAGAACAATACGTAAGAGACCGCATTGGAAGGCATTATCTTTATAAGTATAGGGGACAAAGAACTTATTACATTGGGATGCATGACCGCGTTCAGCAGCATACCTATGCCCATTATAAGCGCTACAGCCGGACCTACGGAGCTTATTCCGTCTACGATAGATCTGCTAAGAGTGTTCACGCTGTCTTTTTTTATCGTCGTGACAAACCCCCATATTATGCCTATCATCATGGCCGTTACTATCGGGAACTCAAAAGGATCAGCCGGCTTAACAAAAAAAT
>JAKLHX010000009.1 GCA_022709925.1 Candidatus Margulisiibacteriota bacterium | reverse complement strand
CGGAGTTTTTTCTTGTCGTGCGCGTAAAACATAAGGAACCCGCCGCCGCCGGCCCCGATAAGCTTTCCGCCTACGGCCCCGTTAAGTACGGCCAGTTTATACCAGTCGTTTATCTTGGTATTAGACATGGCTCCCGATCTTTTTTTCTTGTATTCCCAATGAGTGTTCATCAATCGTCCGAACTCGGCAAGGTCCCCGGCCTCAAGCGCTTTTTTGCTCTTGAACCCCAAGTCTTTCACGAAATGCAGGTTCTCTATCATGTCCTTGGACTTGTTCTTGCTCTTATCGTCCTGTTCTTTAAGTATCGAAGAAGCAGACCTGGAATAACCCGTAAAGAACAACAAAAGATTATCTTCCAGATCGAACAGCGTCTCTTTGCTTATCTTGAGAGGTTCCGCGCTGACGCTGCCATCCTTATTGAAAGTGAAACACGTTATTCCTCCGTAAGAAGCAATATACTGGTCCTGTTTGCCTATCGGCTCTCCAAGCTTGTTTATCTCGATGTCGCAGGCTTGTTCCGCCAGCTCATTTGGATGTATCAGGTTCCTTTTATATGAATGCAGGCCTTTAAGCAGCGCGGTCGTAAAGCTCCCTGAAGAACCAAGCCCCGTACCCGCCGGGATATCGGCCATGCTTGTTATCTCAAGATAGTCCTGCTCGAATCCTGCTGCTTTCAGAGCTTCCCTTATTATAGGATGCTTGATCTCTCCGGGTTCCATAGCATGCTCGAGCTGAGAATACTTAAGGATAAATCCGGGCTTAAATGTCTTATGCAGGGTTATATAGACGTATTTATCTATCGCCGCAGCCACAAGAAAACCTCCGAACTCGGAATAATAAGATGGAAGGTCCGTTCCTCCTCCTCCAAGGGTTATCCTCAGCGGACTTCTTGTGATTATCACCTTATTATCCTCCTGCTTTTTATTATTTGGCCGGTAACACGGTCATCTTTTGGCCAGGACCCATTTATTTTTTTCAAGATATTCCAGGGTCTTTATGATGCCTTCTTTGATCGTCAGCTTCGGCTTCCAACCCAGGCTTTGTATCTTTGTGGTATCAAGAAAAATAAAAGGGTTGTCCCCTATCCATCCCTTGTTGCCTCCGGAATATTTCAGTTCAGGGCTCAAGCCGAGTTTCCCCGTTATCGCTTTTATCGAATCGTTCACTTCAACGAACTCGGATGTTCCGAGATTATAAATATTCACTTTACCCTTGGAGTGTTTTATGGCATGAAGAATGGCGTCTATGCAATCCTGGACATAAAGATACGATTTTTTCTGGTGACCGTCCCCCAGCACAAAAAGTTCTTTCGGGTTATCCAGCAGTTTCTTATAAAAATCAAAAACATGCCCGTGCGTGTATCTTTCCCCCAATATGGAAACGAACCTGAATATATACGACCTGAAGCCGAACCCTTCACAGTATGCCGCGATCAACCCTTCTCCTGCAAGCTTGGAAGCCCCGTAAAGAGAGGTCTGGACCGGCATCGGAGCATTCTCCGGGGTCGGGATCATCTCCGCCTCTCCATATATGGACCCTGTGGAAGAGAATGCGATCTCTTTTATCCCGTTGCTCCTCATCGCTTCAAGAACGTTGAATGTCGCTATGGTATTTTGTTCAAGGTCTTTGCCGGGGTGTTCGGTCCCGAACCTCACATCGGCGTTCGCGGCAAGATGAAAGACCAGGTCGCATCCGGCCATAGACCTCTTTAGTTTTTCAGTATCAAGGACGTCGCCTTCGATCAGTTTGAACTTGCCGGACAAAGAAGCGTCTTTAAGGAATTCCTTTAATCCAGTTGAGAAATTATCATAGACAACCACTTCACTACCGTCGCCAAGCAGGCGGTCGACAAGGTTGCTCCCTATGAATCCGGCTCCGCCGGTCACAAAATATTTCATTTAGATGATCCCTTTTTCAATTTTTCTATCATATCAGAGACCTCTTTTTTTGCTTTTGCAGTCTTATTCTTTTTAACGCTCATGGAAAACGAAACAATGTCTCCTTCTTCGGGCTCTTCAGGTAAAAGGGACCTGCGGATATCAAGGGTCTCTTCCTGCTCCGGCCCTATGAGAATGACGGCATAATCCCCTTCAAAACGGTCTATGATGCCGGAATATGTTTTTTTTGCCATTAGAAGAACAGCTTTTCCCTTCTCATCGCGATGCTCTGCAAAATACCTATAGCGCACAGATTGACTATAAGCGATGTGCCGCCGAAACTTATGAACGGCAGGGGGATCCCTACGACCGGCGCGATCCCAAGAGTCATACCGATGTTTATCGCAAAATGGAACATCATCATCGAAGCTATCCCGATAGCAAGCATGCTTCCGTACGGGTCAGCCGCGCTCAAAGCTATGGACACCGCTCTCCATATCAGGAAAGCAAAAAGCAATATGACGATCATCGCACCAACCATGCCGAACTCTTCCCCTATCATGGAAAAGATGAAATCCGTCCATTGCTGGGGAATGAACTGGAGCTGCGTCTGCGTCCCGTGAAGGAAACCTCTCCCGAATATCCCTCCGGACCCTATGGCGATCTGTGATTGTATAGTATGATACCCTGCCCCGTAAGGGTCTGCCGAGGGGTTAAGAAAGCTGAACAATCTCTGTTTCTGGTAATCCTTTAGAAGATGCCATGCAAAAGGGATCGCCAGCCCTGTCACAATATTCGTCCCTAGTATCGAAACCGAATCAGAGGTCTTTACGCTTGAAAAATAAAGGACGATCCCGAACAGCGCAAGATAAGCGATCCAAAAGAACATATGAAGGCTTAAGAAAGCACTGAGGACGGGAGTAAATATCAAAAGAAGTATTATAAAGTTGTCCTGCGACCATACGATCATCCCTATTGTGATCGCGATGAATACGAGCGCCGTCCCCAGGTCCGGCTGTTTAAATATAAGGAGAAATGGTATGCCCGCTATAAAAACTACCGGCAGCAACTCCGCTATATCCTTAAAACCTTTCCTGTCTTCGAAATATTTTGCGAGCGCGATGATCAGTATAAGCTTGGATATCTCCGAAGGCTGGAACGAGAACGCCCCGATGCCGATCCATCTTTGGGCCCCGTAGCTCTCATATCCCATGACAAGGACTAAAAGCAGGATAAGTATCATGGACACATACAGCCATATATTTGCGGCCTTAAGGTTCTTGTAGTCTATATATGAAAAGAACGACATCCCCCCAAGTCCTATCAGAAGGGTCACAAAATGCCTCTTTATGAACATTAAAGGATCAATACCTGTCCCGGCGGCGATCGCGGCTTTCCTGGAAAGCATCGCGAAAGTCGCGGAATAGATCGATACAAAACCTATCAATATGAGAAGTCCGGCGCAGACCCAGAGCGTAAGATCGGAATTTTTGAGCATCCTGAAATTTATCACCGGTTTATCATCCCCACCGCTTTTAACATGGCTTTCGCCTTATTCATGCTTTCGCGGTACTCATTCTCCGGTATGGAATCCGCGACAACCCCTCCTCCGGCCTGTATATAAGCGTCTTTGCCTTTTATTACGATGGTCCTTATAGTGATACAGGTGTCCAGGTTCCCGGCAAAATCAAAATACCCGACCGCCCCGGCATACGGCCCCCTGCGGACTTTTTCGATCTCGTCTATTATCTGCATAGCCCTGATCTTGGGAGCTCCGGACACCGTCCCGGCGGGGAAACATGCCTTAAAAAGATCAAAAGCATCTTTGTCTTTTTCAAGCGTCCCAAGGACGTTCGAGACTATGTGCATCACGTGCGAATATTTTTCAACCGACATAAGATCGTCCACCCTGACGGACCCGTTTTCACAGACACGACCAAGATCGTTCCTTGCGAGGTCAACTAACATTATGTGTTCAGCTCTCTCCTTCTCGTCAGCAAGCAGCTCGGACTCAAGCCGCCTGTCCTCTTCGGAAGTGGCACCTCTTGGACGCGTCCCCGCTATCGGCCTTATGGAAGCCTCTCTATCCTCGAGCCTTACCATTATTTCCGGGGAAGTTCCGACCAATTTCATATCATCAAACGAGAAATAATACATATAAGGAGAAGGGTTTATCGTGCGAAGGACCCTGTATATATCAAATGGAGAAGCGTTTATTTCAGTCTTAAACCTCTGGGACGGCACGACCTGTATTATATCCCCGTTCTTTATGTATTCCTGCGCCCTTGAAACAGCGGCCTCATATTCCTTCTGCGTCATATTAGAGGTTATTTTCGGGATCTCTGCCGTCTCCCGATTCAGGTCCAGAGGTCTCAGTTTAGCGGGTTTTTTAAGTTTTTCCACGATCGCGTCTATTTTTTTTACGGCCTCATCATAAGCTTTCGAAGGGCTTTCCTCCACTCTTGCGTTGGAGACCACCATGATCTTGTGTTTTACATGGTCGAACACAAGCAAAGTATCGGTGAACAGGAATTGGCAATCAGGGAGCTTGAGGTCGTCGGGATTCTTATCCGGGATATTTTCCACGAACCTTACTATGTCATAGCCCATATATCCTACCGCGCCCCCGTGGAAACGCGGAAGCCCGCTTATCTTTACAGGAACAAAATCGGACATGAGTTTTTTAAGATAGCTTAACGGGTCGCAGGTTATTTTCTCGGTCTTGTATTTTTTCTTACCGGCAGGGACCTTTGATATCGAGAGGTCCTTCCCCTTGCTGGAAAAGACGATATAAGGATCGCAACCCATAAAAGAATATCTGGCCATGTTCTCTCCGCCTTCAACGCTCTCGAGAAGAAAAGAATATTTTCCTGCGATCTTTGAAAAAGCGGAAACGGGCGTTTCGGTATCGGCAAGGATCTCCCTGTAGACAGGGACGAGACTTCCCTGTTTGGATAGTTTTATGAATTCATTTTTTTCGGGAAAATACATCTGCAGCCACCTTTATAGCAATCATTATAACAAAAACGCCGAAGATCTTTTTAAGGTCACCCGAAGCTATCCTGCAGGCAAGCAAAGAGCCTATGAACGTCCCAAGAACAGAGCCTGCGGCCATCTTGATACCGAGCTCCACATCTACGTTGCCTTTTAAGTAGTAACCGTATGCCCCTATCATTGCGGTAGGGATGATAATGGCAAGAGATATCCCCTGCGCCAAATGCTGGCTCATCCCGACTATCAGGACAAGAGCAGGTATGGTGATAGTTCCGCCGCCGACTCCCATAAGACCGCTGAGCAGTCCGGCGGCAAGCCCTGTAAGTATGATAAACACAAGTGTCGAAGCGGTCATCAGACGGTCCCTCCGATCATTAAAAGAACATCTTTATTCCTACGATCACAAGCAAAGCCATATACATCAGCTTCAGTGAACTTTCCGACAGACGGCCGGCTAAAAAGCTGCCGAAATATCCGCCAGCGAACCCTCCTATAGCGACCCACACGGCGATGTTCAGGTCCATATGGCCTTGCAAAGAATACATATAGGCGCCTATAAAAGCGGTCGGTATTATGATGAACAAAGAAGTCCCTTGTGACTTGTGCTGGCTCATATCGAAGAAATATACGAGAGCTGGTACCAGGATTATGCCTCCGCCCAGGCCTACCAGGCCGCTGACCATCCCCGCGACAAAACCTATTATAATTGCCTTGATCTTAATATCTCCTCTGCTATCTTTATGTCTTCCGGCGTCGTTATTTTTATATTCTCATAGGAACCACGGATGACTTTTACTTTTTCACCCAAACGCTCTACAAGCCGCGAATCATCGGTAGCCTGCAGCGAAACCTTTTTTGCGCGTTCATGAGCCTCTATTATCAGGTCTTTTTTGAAGACCTGGGGTGTCTGGACCTGCCATAGGAGCTCCCTGTCAAGAGTGTTCATTACAAAGCCGTCTTCGCCTACTGTCTTTATCGTGTCTTTAACCGGCATAGCCACTATCACGGCACTGCAGGTCTTTATCTCGTTCACCGCCCTCACGATCATTTCTTTCGTCACGAACGGACGCGCGCCGTCATGTATCAGGACGATATCAGAATCATGGGAGATCGCCTGAAGACCGTTATAAACGGAGTCCTGTCTCATCTGTCCTCCTGACACCACGTTTTTGATCTTTTTGAACCCGGCTTTTTTAACCAGTGACAGGGTACGGTCCATTTCATCCGGCGGCACAACAAGGACTATCTCATCGATCAATTCCGTAGATTCGAAAACCGAAACGGTAAGTGAAAGGACAGGTCTCCCTAGCAGCTCTATGAAGAGCTTGTTCTCCTGGATATGCATCCTTTTCCCGATCCCTCCGGCCGCTATGACCGCTGATACTTTCATGTTATTTCCTCGCTGTGGTCAATATTTCGCAGCCGTTCTTCTTTACAAGGACCATGTCCTCTATCCTTACTCCAAAAGGCCGCTTAAAATACCTGCTTTTGTCCTTAAAATACAGTCCCGGCTCTATCGTCACGACCATCCCTTCGCTAAGTTTATCGTCGCTTCTTACCGATATCCTCGGGAATTCATGGACTTTTACGCCTATCCCGTGCCCGGTGGTATGAGGATAGTACTTTTCCAGACCTAAAACGCCAAAACATTCCCGGACAATGCGGTCGATCCGCTTCACAGGAACACCGCTTTTCACAGCCATTATAGCTCTTTGCTGCGCCTTTTTTACAAGGTCATAGATCTTCTTTCTGCCGTCTTTGACATGCCCAGGGAAAAAAGTACGCGTTATATCCGAACAGTATCCGCGGTAAACGGCTCCGCAGTCGACTATCACGCAATCGTCTTTCCTTATTTTCTTATTAGTAGCGTATCCGTGAACAAGCCGGGACCTGGCACCCGAAGAAACTATTGTCTTAAAAGATTCTTTTTTGCCGCCGTGATGCACTATACGCCTCCTGATGAAAGACGCAAGCTGCTTTTCCGTTATCCCTGGTCTTATTTTTTTTTCGACATCATGCATAACAAGGGAAATGATGTCAGCCGCTTTTTTTATGAGAGAGGTGTTGTCGCGGCTCATGATCATGAAAGCAGAGAGACCGCCGCGCGCACTGCGAGCATATAGCTTTCTTTGCCGAACCCGATTATCTGCCCTTTTGTCACCGGAGAGATCACCGACTTTTGCCTGAACTCTTCTCTTGCATGTATATTTGAAAGATGCACCTCTACGGTCGGGACCTTTACCGCGGAGATGGCATCCCTTATCGCGACGCTGTAATGGGTGTATCCACCCGGATTTATCACCAAAGCATCGAATTTGCCTCTGGCGTTCTGGACGGCATTGACGATCTCCCCCTCTATATTGCTCTGGTAAAAATCTATCTCCGCGCCCAATTGGCCGGCAAGGGACTTCATCTCGTTGTTTATGTCATCAAGAGTGGTCTTGCCGTATATTTCATTTTCCCTGTCGCCTAAAAGGTTCAGGTTCGGACCGTGGATAACAAGTATTTTCTTCATGAGGTCAATTCCCTTTTTTAGAATTGTATCATACCAACCTTTGGCTGTCACCGACAGCCCTATGTTATAATTATTAATCAAATGAAGAGAAAGAAGCGGAAACCGGAAAGTAAAAGATCGGGGATCGGGATACTTTCTGTGATCATCCTCGTTATCGTGTTCTCGTTCGCGGGGTTCATCGTCCAAATACTCGCGAATTCCGATATGATAGAGTCCGCGAGCTCCCCTCTGTCGGAATCGACCATAATATACTCCGCCGACGGAATAGTACTCGGGACCATACATGCGGGACAAAAAAGGATATCGGTCCCTATGTCCCAGATATCCCCTTATCTCATAAAGGCAGTGATCGCGTCCGAAGACAGCGATTTTTTTAACCATAAAGGCGTTTCACTGAAGGCGATCGCAAGAGCTGGGATCGCGAACCTTATGCACGGAAGGATCGTCCAGGGAGGCAGTACGATCACCCAACAGCTGGCAAGGACCCTTTTCCTTTCAACCGAAAAGAGCTTCCACAGGAAGTTCTCGGAAGCTTACTACGCGATCGAACTGGAAAGGCGCTATACAAAAGAAGAGATACTTGAGATGTACCTGAACCAGGTCTACTGGGGACACAACACCTACGGGGCCGATGCCGCGGCGCAGATGTATTTCGGGAAACATGCGAGCGCTCTCTCCCTTTCAGAAGCCGCGATGATGGCCGGTATTTTGGGAGCCCCGGAAATATATTCGCCTTACAAGAACTTTGACCTGGCCATAAAGAGAAGAAATTCCGTCCTCATAAAGATGAAAGACCTCGGGATAATAAACGACCGCCAGGCACTGGCCGCAAAAGAGGACAAGGTCACTCTTTCCATGGGAAAGATCAACAAATACAAGTTCAACGCACCTTATTTTACGAACTTTGTGATAAACCGGCTGGTGGAAAAATACGGAAGGGACGCGGTATATAAGGGCGGCTTAAGGGTATACACGACGCTTGTGATGAGCATTCAAAAAGCCGCGGAAGATTCGGTAACGCAGTTCGTAAAGAATGAGGGTGCAAAATACAGGTTCTCTGAAGCTGCAATGGTAGCGATGGACCCGAACACCGGACATGTGCTCGCAATGGTCGGAGGCGCTGACTTTGACAAGAGCGAGTTCAACCGCGCGGTCCAGGCAAAGCGCTCTCCGGGATCGTCTTTCAAACCGTTCATCTATACGGCCGCAATGGAAAAAAGAGTGTCGCCCGGAGATATCGTGTACGACACATCTTCAGTATTTGAGGTCTTTGCTACCGAACAAAACCCTGACGGCAAATGGCGGCCGAACAATTTTGACAGGAAGTTCCGTGGCCCGGTCACCGTGCAATACGCCCTTGAGAATTCCCTGAACATCCCTTCTATAAGGCTCCTGCAGAAAGTCGGGGTTGAATCGGCAATAAATGTGGCAAAAAGGATGGGAATAACATCCGACCTTACCCCCACCCTTTCGCTGGCGCTCGGCACTTCCGATGTTTCTCTCCTTGAGATGACAGGAGCGTTCAGCGTGTTCGCCGCGGGAGGTGAAAAATCCGAGACCATCGCCGTATTAAAAGTCACCGACAAGAACGGCAAGATACTAGAAGAGAACAAGCCCTCCAAGGTCCGGGCGCTTGAACCGGACATCGCGAACATCATGGTATCGATGATGAAAGGCGTGATAACTTCAGGTACCGGCATGAAAGGCGCGATAGGACGGCCCGCGGCCGCAAAGACCGGGACATCCGACAATTTTAAGGACGCGTGGTTTATAGGATTTGTACCGCAAATGGTCGCGGGCGTCTGGGTAGGCAACGACAACAATTCTTCAATGAAAGGCGTGGCCGAGGTCGGCGTCTGCCCGAGGATATGGAAGACCTTTATGCAGGCAGTATTAAAGAACATCCCGGTCCAAGACTTTCCAAGACCTAATAATGTAGCATCTGTCCAGATATGCGTTGATTCCGGTCTTCTGCGCGGACCTAATTGCCCGGCAAAAAGACTGCGTTGGGGAACTTTTTGGACGGACAAAGCCCCTAAAAGACAATGCCATCTTTCCCACGGAAAAAGATCCGAACCTAAAGAAGAAATGATAGAGATGGAAGACACACCCGAAGAACCGGCATCTTCCGAATTCCAGCAGGAGACGTTTTAAATGATAAAATTCGGCACCGACGGATGGAGAGCGCTGATAGCTAAGGATTTTACCTTTGAGAACGTGCAGATCGTTTCTCAAGCTTTTGCAGACTATATCGGAAAGACATCACATCCGGTCATCATCGGCTACGACAACAGGTTCCTTTCCGAAGGTTTCGCTCTTGCGGCAGCCAAAGTAATCGCCTCTAACGGGATACGGGTTCTCCTATCGAACTCATCATGCCCTACTCCCGCGGTATCGTTCCACGTAAAGGAATTTTCTGCCGCTGCCGGCATAATGATAACCGCAAGCCATAATCCACCGGAGTGGAACGGGTTCAAGGTAAAAGGATCTTATGGAGGGTCCGCCGCGATAGAGATAACCAAAGGGATAGAAAAAAAACTCTCTCCCGACAAGCCCGTATCCATAAAAGAAGGGATCAACATCGAGAAGTTCGATCCAAAAAAAGGATATCTTGAGAAGCTCAGGTCTTTTGTCGATATGGCAAAGATATCTTCCGTGAATTCGCCCATATTGATAGATCCCATGTTCGGCAGCGGAAGCGGATATTTCACGGAGCTTTTAAAAGGCACATTGAATATAAGAGAGGTCAATTCCTACAGGGATGCGTATTTCGGCGGAGTTAATCCGGAACCGATCCCCGCGAACCTGAAAAGTTTCATGTCCCAGTGCGCCAAGGAAAAAGCTTTCGGGATAGTCCTGGACGGCGATGCCGACCGTATCGGAGCGGTCTCATCCGACGGGACTTATATAAATACCCACCAGATATTCGCGCTTCTTCTGTATCATCTTGTAAAGAACAAAAAAATGTCGGGAGCAGTGGTCAAAACTTTCAACATGAGCCGCCTCATAGATATGATGGCCGAAAAATACGCTCTCAAGCTACATGAGACCCCTATCGGATTTAAATACATATGCGACCTCATGATAAAAGAAGACATCCTCATAGGAGGAGAAGAGAGCGGCGGGATGGGAATAAAAGGACATCTTCCGGAGCGCGACGGGCTTTTGGCCGGACTACTTCTGATAGAGCTAATGGCGTTTGAAGGCAAATCGATCGAAACAATCCTCGATGACATATCAAAACAGTTCGCGAGATTTTATTACGACAGAGTAGACATACACATAGACAACAAACAAAAAGAAGCCGTGAACAAGGCACTTTCAGAACATCCGCCAAAAGAACTGGCAGGACACAAGATAAAAGAGTCAAAGACCCTTGATGGATATAAATTCTTTTTAGAGAACGGCGACTGGATCCTTTTCAGACCTTCAGGGACAGAGCCTCTCCTGCGCATATACTGCGAAGCCGATTCTCAGGAAAAAGTAGCGAAGCTTCTTGCCGAAGGCAGAAAACTTCTGAACATCTAAGGGCTTGCAGCCCTTTAACCCGCTCCAAAGTCCACTTTTCTTTGCCGCCAAAGAAAAGTGGACAGAAAAGAAAGGCGGTCAGGGGCGTTGCCCCCGACACCCCTACAAGCATCGCAAGCGCCGACTGAACTTTTATCGCCTCCTCAGCGTCGGCATAAATTTATCAGCCGGGACTCTCTGCTTTATCCGTTATTCATCCTTGTGTCGTCGCACGGAGCGATGCTTGCAACGGAACCAGAAAAGAAAAAACCAATATTTATGTTTGGGACTCAAAAATAAATTCAACCACGTTTCTTCAAAGTGGAGTTCGGATGCCGGAAAACCGAAAAAAATAAGGGCCGTTATAGGCCCTTATTTTAAGCTTTGAACGGATCTAAAGGGCTTGCAGCCCTTTAAGGAATTACCCCTCGCCCTGTCCCGCTTCTTTCTTGAGCTGTTCTTCTATCTGCTGGCGCTGTTTGAGAGAGTTGATCTTCTCGTTCTCCAAAGCCAGTTGCTTCGTAAGTTTCTGGCTCTTGAAGAATGCAGCTATGTCCTGGCGTACTTTGAGGTTGTCACCGGCAAGGATAGAGGCCTTATCGAACTCCTGCCTGGCAGAGCCTACATATGCCTCGGAAGTCGCGCCTTCGGAGGTCTCGGCCGCGTTAAGATACGCTTTGCCTATATATAGATGTACATACGGGTCCGCGGAAGAGAGATTTGACGCGTTCTCAAACTCCCTCATAGCGGAAGAACTGTCTTTCATCTGGGTCAAAAGGTCCGCGTAAAAAAGATGCGGATAAGGGCTTTCCGGCTGGGACTTGATCGCTTTCTTATATTCATCTACTGCGCCGGCATTGTCGCCCTTCATTCTCTTGTCGAACGCGTTCAACAGATGGTTCTTGATCTCCACCTTGGCTTTTGACTTCAGAGACATGAACCACTGATTGAATACGTTCTGTCTCTTTTGTTCAAGCAATTCATCCTGTTTTACATTGCGCCTGAGCCTTGATTCATCCATTTTTATTATGTGATAGCCGTAGGGGGTCTTCACAAGACCGGATATCTCTCCCGGCTTCAGAGCAAAGGCCGCATCCTCGAACTCTTTTACCATCGCGCCTTTAGGGAAAAACCCGAGGTCTCCGCCATTTGAAGCGGTACCTGGATCGATAGAATATTCTTTTGCCAGGGAAGCGAAGTCTTGGCCTTTTTTGGCCTTATCCAGCACCTGCTCCGCCAGTTTTTTATCGCTTTCTTTGATAAGTATATGCTGCACCCTTATTTCCCTCATATCGTCCGGGGTCACTTTGACATCGCCTTTTATCTTCTGGGTCATCTTTTGCACAACGATCTCATCCGATATCATTCTTTTAAGGCTGCCTAGAGAGAAGCCCTGGTTCTTCAAAAGCTTGTCGAACGTCCTCTCATCAGGGATCTTGTTCGCGGCCATTATATCTTTTACCGCCCTATCCACTTCATCGCCGCCGGCACCGAAACTTTTGCGGCTTCCCTGCTCGATCACAGTGAAATCGATAAGCTGGGAAAGCGCCAGGCTCTGCATGTAAAGAAGCGACATCGGATCGAGCGAAACTTTAGACTCTGCCGCAAGCCTGCTCATGATCTGGTTGAACCTGAAGACATCGACATCTTTGCCGTTGACCTTAGCAAGCCCTTCGCCGCCCTTACCCCCCTGCGAAAATCCTCCCTGAAGACCGAACTGTCCTATGCCGTAGAACATCGTTATAATGAACACGGCGGCCACCGATATTAATATCCCCTTCATCTTGTTCCTCAAAAATTTGAGCATCACACATTCTCCTTTAACAATGAATTTACGGAAATATATGCTCCTATCATCCCCAGGAACACTCCTATCAGGCATACCGAAAGGTATACCCAAAACAATTGGTATCCTGAAGTGATCATAGGCACAAAAGGAAGAAAATTATTCACCTCATATACCACAAGGTCATATGAGAACTTGAGTATGATAAAGGAGAAAGCGGAACCTATCACCCCTATCAGCAAGCCTTCGACCATGAACGGCCATTTTATGAAAGAATTCGCGGCACCCACCAGTCTCATTATATATATGTCGGTCTGTCTTGCCATCACAGTAAGCTTTATTGTATTGACCACTATCAAAAGGGTCGCGACGATAAGCAAAAAAACCAGCACCATTCCGCTTATCCGGACAGCATCGAGAAGCGTCTGGAACCTGTCGGCAAGATTGCCGCTGTATCTGACCTCGTCTATCGTCGTCATGTTCGATATTTTTTTCGCCACAGCCCCTATCATCTGGGGGCTTTTCACTCTCACGACAAAAGTATTTGGCAGAGGATTTTCCCTGACTATCTCTCCGAGGGCCAGGCGTCCTTCATAATCCGCCTTAAAGGTCTCCCAGGCTTTTTCCTTGGTTATGTACTTGACCTCCGCGACCCCTTCGATCTTCGACATCTCGTTCACGGTAGAATTTATGCCGAGACTGTCAATGTCCCTGTCCACGTAAGCCACGATCTCCATCTTTGAACCCATAAGAGAAGCGATGTTGCCGAGGTTGATCACCGCCAAAAGAAAGGACCCGAACACCACCAAAGACACGGTGATAGTGACAAGGGATACGACGCTCATTATCCCGCTCCTGCGAAAACCCGTCCATGCTTCCCTTACGACAAATTCAAAAGACATTGCTATAGACCCCCAACTGCTGGTCCCTGATCACTCTGCCCGCTTCCAGCGCTATGACCCTTTTTCTCATCCCGTCCACTATGGATTTATTGTGCGTGGCTACCATCACGGTAGTGTTGCGTTTATTTATTTTGTCCAGAAGGTGTATTATCTCCCATGAAGTGGAAGGATCTAGATTGCCTGTCGGCTCGTCTGCTAATAGCAAAGGAGGATTGTTCGCGATAGCTCTGGCGATGCAGACCCTCTGCTGTTCTCCCCCTGAAAGCTCACCCGGGAAACAATTTGCTTTTTTGAGAAGACCGACAAGTTCAAGCGCCTGTCCGGCCTGTCTTCGCGTATATGTCCTTGAAGCCCCCATCACCTGCAGGGCGAAAGCAACATTTTCATAAACGGTCCTTGTGGGTAAAAGTTTGTAATCCTGGAATACGACGCCTATATTCCTTCTTAAGAACGGTATCTGCGAAGGTTTTATGTCTGAAAGATTTAGTCTGTCCACAAGGACCTGTCCGCTGGTCGGGACTTCTTCCCTGTACAAGAGCTTTAACAGTGTTGATTTCCCTGAACCTGTCGGGCCGACGATAAAGACGAACTCTTCCTTACCGATACAAAGATCGACACCGGACAGTGCTTCCACACCGTTGGCGTAGACCTTGGTGGCATTCCTTAGGACGATCACGCTTCTATAAGTCCCTTCTCATAAAGAGGAAAAGTCCTCGTGAGGTCCAGGACTTCCTGCGCGACCTCTTTTTTGATCTTGGCGTCTTCCGGAGAACCCAATGCCCTTGATATAAGGTCAGCGATGATCTCCATCTGTTCTTCTTTAAATCCTCTTGTAGTAGCGGCCGGCGTACCGATCCTTATCCCGCTGGTTATGAAAGGCGATTGTGTCTCGAACGGGATAGTGTTCTTGTTAACGGTTATACCGATCTCATCAAGCACTTTCTCCGCGACCTTTCCCGTAAGGCCTTTTGACGTGAGGTCGACAAGTATAAGATGGTTGTCCGTACCTCCCGAAACAAGCCTGAAACCTTTTTTTATCATCGCTTTCGCGAGCGCTTTGGCGTTCTTCACGACCTGTTCCTGATATTTCTTAAAATCGGGCTGCAGCGCTTCTTTAAAAGCAACGGCCTTTGCGGCGATCACATGCATCAGAGGGCCGCCCTGAGTCCCGGGGAACACCGCTTTATCCACTTGTTTGGCATATTCGGCGCTCGTAAGTATGATTCCGCCCCTTGGACCGCGCAGTGTCTTGTGCGTCGTAGAAGTGGTCACATGCGCATACGGTATGGAAGAAGGATGAAGTCCTGCGACTATAAGCCCTGCTATATGCGCGATGTCCACCATAAGAAAAGCTCCGACCTCGTCGGCTATCTCCTTAAGCTTTTTGAAATCTATTATCCTGGGATAAGCTGTAGCTCCGGCAACTATCATTTTAGGCTTGTGAAGTTTGCCAAGCTCCCTTATCTGATCATAATCTATGAGCTCGTCTTCTTTCTTTACGCCGTAAGATACGAACTTGAAACATATCCCTGAAATGTTCACGGGACTTCCGTGGGTCAAATGCCCTCCGTGCGAAAGATTAAGGCCAAGCACGGTGTCCCCCGGCTTAATGAAAGCAAGATATGCGGCGGTGTTCGCCTGCGAACCGGAATGCGGCTGGACATTGGCATGTTCACACTTAAAAAGCTGTTTTGCCCTTTCGATCGCAAGGTTCTCGGCCACATCAACGCATTCGCATCCGCCGTAATACCTTTTGCCCGGATATCCTTCGGCATATTTATTGGTCAGGCAGGAACCCATCGCTTCCATGACGGCCCTGCTCGTAAAATTTTCCGACGCTATAAGTTCTATCTTGTTCCTTTGGCGTTCAAGTTCGGCATCGATGGCCGAAGCGATCTCTCCGTCCACAAGCCGTACTTCATCTATTCCTGGATGCATTTTTAACTACCTCCAAAAAAAATTATAACACAACGCGCGGCTTACCGACTTTTTTTCGACGCGGGGTTTATAACGTTAGCGTCAACCGACACATCATCTATGAACCACCCGCGGAACCCGTTGTATTTAGAATCGTCCGTCACAAAAGAGAACCTTATCATGACAGTTTCCCCTGCATAGGAAGTGATGTCATACTGATATTTCACCCATATGCCCGGCTGATTAAATCCTCCGGATGAATAAGGGATATGAGCGGCCCTGTCCGGAGAATCAACGGTAGGGTTAAGTTTTGCGATCTGGCTCCAATTGCTTCCGCCGTCTTTCGATATCTCTACTTTCATCTGATCAAAATTCGTAACGTTCTGCGATTCGACCTCCCACCAAGACCAGAAAGTAAGAGTTGCAACGGAATAACCGCCCAGATCTATAGAAGGAGAACTGAGTTCTCCCATATAAAGAGTGGCCGGAAGGGTAGGAATGGTCGTGCCCCCGGAATTATCAGAATCTGAAGGGTCCTGTTCTCCTACGTAGCAGCCTTTATCCGCATCACCAAACCAATAAGAG
>JAKLHX010000089.1 GCA_022709925.1 Candidatus Margulisiibacteriota bacterium | reverse complement strand
AACGGTGCGAGCCTTGTCGCCAAAGAGAGCGAATATAAGGCGATGCTAGGCAAATTAAATACTCCTCCCGATATCGTAGTGTGCGATTCTCAGGTCGCGGATAAGATGGTCGCGGATACTCCGGACGGCGTAAAATGCACGACGTTCTCGATACTTTTTTCCCGCTACAAAGGGGACCTGGAAGAGTCGGTAAAAGGAGTTTATGCTCTGGATAAGGTCGGCAGGAACGATAAAATATTGATCGCCGAAGCGTGCAGCCATCATCCGATAGAAGGGGATATCGGCAGGATGAAGATGCCGAAATGGATAGAAAAATATCTTGGTTTCATGCCTAAGATAGATGTGTCCTGCGGAAGGGATTATCCGGATAACCTTTCCGAGTATAAGCTTGTGATACATTGCGGGGCATGCATGATCACAAGACGCGAGATGCTGTCTAGGATAGAAAAATGCAAGGCCGCGGGGGTCGCGATGACCAATTATGGGGTATGCATCTCGTATATGTTCGGTGTTCTCGACAGGGTCTTGGAGCCGTTTGAAGAAGTAAAAAGTAACAAGTAAGAAGCTGGAAGTATTGTGTGCTTTGCACATTAAAAAAAGGGGGATCAATGAAATATATCGATGAAGGTAAAATAAACGGACTTTTGGAAAAGACAAAAAATGTTGACGAAAAAGAAGTTGATGAAGTTCTAGCCAAGTCCCTTCTGCTTCAGCGGCTTTCCCTGGAAGATACGGCAAAGCTTTTGTCTGTGACGGACGGTCATCTCCTTGAGAAGATATTTAAAACGGCAAAAGAGGTCAAGCAAAGGATATACGGCAACAGAGTGGTATTATTTGCGCCGCTTTATATAAGCAATTACTGCGCAAATAATTGTCTCTACTGTGCGTTCAGGGCGGACAACAGGAAGATAAAAAGATCGCATCTTACCGCTGATGAAGTGAGGGGGCAGACGGAGATATTATTAAAAAAAGGCCATAAGAGGATACTTGTTGTAGCGGGAGAAGCTCCTCCCCCGAGCAAGACCAACGTCGATTATTATGTTGAAGCCATAAATGCCGTATATGCAGCACGCGTGGGAGAGAATAAGATCAAAAGGGTGAATATCAACTGTGCGCCTTTGAACATTGGCGAATTAAAAAAACTTAAGGATGCAGGGATAGGGACCCTTCAGATATTTCAGGAGACTTATCACGGAGATACCTATAAAAAGATGCACCCGAGAGGCCCGAAAAGCGATCCCGACAACAGGATAGATGGGATCGACAGGGCTTTTTCCGCGGGAATAGACGATGTCGGGATAGGAGTGCTCTACGGCCTTTATGACCACAAGTTCGAGACCCTTGCGATGCTCTCTCATGTCGAACATCTTGAAAAAGCGCACAATGTAGGTCCTCATACTATATCTGTCCCGAGGATAGAGCCGGCGGAGGGAGTTGATTTTAACGCTCCTTATGAGATAAGCGACGGAGAGTTCAAGAAGGTGATAGCGATCCTCAGGCTTTCGGTCCCTTATACAGGATTGATACTTTCGACCAGGGAGAATCCTCGGTTCAGGGATGAATTGTTCGATCTGGGGATCTCTCAAATAAGCGCGGCATCAAAGACCTCTCCCGGAGGTTATAACGAGTCTGAAGAAACAAGCGGCGCACAGTTCGTTCTCGGGGATAACAGGAGCCTGGACGAGGTCATGGGGACTCTTATAGAAAAGGGTTTTATCCCGAGTTTTTGCGCGGCATGCTACAGGTCTTCAAGGACGGGAGAGGCTTTCATGAACCTTGCCAAGCCGGGCACGATAAAGGGCAAATGCACTATGAACGCGCTCATCACTTTAAAGGAATATCTCGATGATTTTGCTTCCGAAGATGTGAAGCGAAAAGGATATATCATGATAAAAAAGGAGGAGGAAAAACTTTCTCCGGAAGAAAAACAGTCTCTACGCAGGTTTTACGAAGATATAGACAAAGGCTTAAGGGACGAATATGTATGATGATGTGAAAAATATAGAGAAGCTTTTTTCTCTTGACGATAAAGAACTTCTGGCTCTTGCGGATGAGACGAGGCGTAAATATCTCGGCGACGGCGTTTATCTGAGAGGGATAATCGAATTCTCCAATATATGCGACAAGCGTTGCGCTTACTGCGGCATATCAGCCGACAATACCTTGCTGGAACGGTACCATCTAAGTTCGGAAGAGATATTGAAGGCTGCCGGTCATATAGCTTCATGCGGCATAAAGACGGTTGTCCTTCAGTCAGGTGAAACAGATTCGCTTGATGATGACTGGCTCGCTCGGATAATAAAGGAGATAAAAAGCTCCTGCGACATGGCAGTCACGGTATCTGTGGGCGAAAAAAGCTTTGAGACATATAAAAAATGGAAGGATGCGGGGGCCGACAGATATCTTTTAAAGATCGAAACTACAGACCCTGAGATCTATTCCGGTCTCCATCCCGGCATGAGCCTTGAGAACAGGAAAAGATGCCTGTCGGACCTTAAGATGTTGGGGTATGAGACCGGCAGCGGGACTTTGGTGGGGCTTCCCGGACAAACGGTGCGGCATATCGCAGCCGACATAAAGTATTTTAACGACAACGGTTTTGAAATGATAGGAACGGGGCCTTTCATCCCGCACAAGAACACGCCTTTGCAGGACGCAAAGGCAGGAGATGTCGCTTTGGTCCTGCGTACGATAGCCGTAACCAGGATCGTCATGAAGACCGTGAATATGCCGGCGACGACCGCTATCGGGAGCATGGACAGGGATTTCAGGGATGAAGCGCTGAAGTGGGGAGCGAACGTTCTTATGCCCAATTTTACTCCGGTCCCGTACAAGAGATTGTATGAGATATATCCCGGGAAAAGGTGTATAAGCGAGCCGGCAGGGGCCTGTGCCGGATGTATGGAGCATCTTACGGAAGGGGCCGGCAGGTTTATCGACTGGAGCAGAGGGGGTAGCGCGAGAAATGAGAAGTAAGAAGCAAAAAAGTTGAAAAAAAATATATTTTGGCCGAGAAAACGGCCCTGTGAAATGTTAAAATTGAACTAGAAAGAGCAAGCTTATGAAAACTCCTCTTGAAATACTGAAAGAAAAAAAAGACGCGGCGGAAAAACATCTAAAAGAACAAGGATACTTCTCTAAAAAACGCGTTTATGTCGGAATGGCCACCTGTGAAATAGCCGCCGGATCAAAAGAGGTCATGGAAGAGTTCGAGAACGCAAAAAGATCCGGACTTGACATCTACCTAAGCCAAAAGGGATGCGCCGGAAGGTGCCATGTAGAACCTACCGTGGAAGTGATCGATCCCGAAAAAGGTTCAGTGCTTTATACGCAGGTAGACCCTAAAAAAGCGAAAGAAATAATACAAAAACACATCATCGGCGGAGAGCCTTTAGCCGAAGGAGAAAAGTAAATTGTCGGAGAAAAAACTGCATAACCGTTCGTTCGAAGTGTTCGGCAAATCAAAATTCTTTGCCAGCCAGCTCAGGATCGCACTGCGCAACTGCGGCTATATCGATCCCGAGAACCTGGACGATTATTTGAATGTGAGAGGTTTTGAAGCCCTCGCAAAGGTCTTGACAGGCATGAAGAGCGAAGACGTCATTGCGGAGATAAAAAAAGCCGGCTTGAGAGGCCGCGGCGGCGCGGGATTCGGGTCCGGGCTTAAATGGGAACTTGTGGCCAGAGAAAAATCCGACCAAAAGTATGTCATCTGTAACGCGGATGAGGGGGATCCCGGCGCTTTCATGGATAGAAGCATAATAGAAGGCGACCCCTTCACGGTACTTGAAGGGATGGCTATCGCCGGATATGCGGTCGGATCGGATAAAGGCATCGTTTATATAAGGGCGGAATATCCTCTAGCCATTACGCGCCTTGAAAAAGCCATAGACGCGGCAAGAAAAGCTAACTTATTGGGGAATAATATCCTGGGATCCAAGTTCTCTTTTGATATAGAAATAAGGCTCGGGGCCGGGGCTTTCGTCTGCGGAGAAGAGACCGCTCTTATGCAATCGATCGAGGGGCATCGCGGAATGCCGCGTCCGAGGCCTCCTTATCCTTCGGCCAGCGGACTTTTTTGCAAGCCGACTCTTATCAATAACGTAGAAACATGGGCGAACGTGCCCGTGATAATAGTCGAAGGATCTCAGTGGTTCGCTTCCGTCGGCACGGAGAAAAGCAAGGGCACGAAAGTATTCGCTCTTGCAGGCAAGATAACTAACACGGGCCTTGTAGAGGTCCCTATGGGAACGACGCTCCGGCATGTGATATTCGACATAGGAGGAGGGATCCCGAAAGGCAAAAATCTCAAAGCCGTCCAGACGGGAGGTCCTTCCGGAGGCTGCATCCCTGTTGAGCTCATAGATACCCCTATAGATTATGATTCTTTGGCCAAAGTCGGCTCTATCATGGGCTCAGGCGGAATGATCGTCATCGACGAAGATTCCTGCATGGTGAATATCGCGAAGTATTTCCTTGAATTCACGCAAAGTGAATCATGCGGGAAATGCACTCCCTGCAGGGAAGGTACGAAGAGGATGCTCGAGATCCTTACCAGGATAACCGAAGGGCAGGGAAAAGAAGGCGATATAGAAAAACTGGAAAGGCTCGGGAACACGATAAAAAAAGCCTCGCTTTGCGGCCTCGGACAATCGGCCCCGAACCCGGTGCTCAGCACCATAAGGTATTTTAGGAATGAATATGAAGACCATATAAAGAACAAAAAATGTACCGCCGGCGCCTGTTCAAAGATGATAAGGTTCGAGATCAACGATAAATGTATCGGTTGCGGCGCTTGCTACGAAACATGCAAATTTGATGCTATTGAAATGATTTAAAAATTAGAATATTATGAATTTGACTATAGAAATCAACGGAAAAAAATATCAGGCAGAAAAAGGCGAAACGATTCTGACAGTGC
>JAKLHX010000088.1 GCA_022709925.1 Candidatus Margulisiibacteriota bacterium | reverse complement strand
GACGACTCATCGAAGGGAGAGTTTTGGCGTTCCTATGAGAAGGACCTGCGAAGCGATCGCAAAGATCGCGAAAAAACACGGAGGTTCGGTGAATATAATACTGCCTCTGCATAAGAACCCTGTTGTCAGGGAGACCGTTGAAAGCGTATTGGGTGACCTTGATGATGTTCAGCTTATAGAACCTCTTGATTATGTGCCTTTTGTGCACCTGATGAAAGAAGCCTATATAATCCTGACCGATTCGGGCGGCGTACAGGAGGAAGCCCCTTCGTTGGGCAAGCCAGTCCTTGTGTTGCGCCAGGTGACGGAACGGCCTGAAGCCGTAATGGCAAATACGGTAAAGATAGTAGGGACCGATACCAATACGATCTTTAAAGAAACGGACAAGCTGATCGAGGATAAGGACGAATATGAAAAGATGGCCAGGGCAGTGAACCCTTATGGCGACGGGAAAGCTTCCGAAAGGATAGTTTCGGCGCTGCTTAAATATTTCGGTTTTACCGACATAAATCCCGAAGAGTTCGATTATAGAAAATTATCCGGCAACCGGCAGTGATAAATATCTACAGATACATAGACATCGTATGGGAAATGGCCGGCAGCATAATAGCCCCTCCGATACTGGGTATTTTAATAGGAAAAGTCCTCGACAAATGGTCCGGGTATGGTATTTTTAGCCCTCTTCTTTTGTTCCTGGGAGTGCTCGCGGGGTTGTGGAGCCTTGTCAAAAAAGTCAGAAATATCATCGATCACTGATAATAATTAGAAAAACATACCAAAATCTGCTAAAATTGTCTTGGCCATATTCAACGGAAAGAAGGTCGACCCTCTATAATGACTATAGAAATTGGACAGCATGCCGCCTGGCATTTCTTTGGACTGACGTTTAATTCCGACACGATCATATCTTCTTTGGTTGTTTCTTCGTTCATCCTCGTATTTGCTGTCGCTGCCAAATTCTTTGTGATAAAGAGAAATAAGCATATCTCAGGCATGCAAGCTGTCTGCGAACTTTTGTACGGGTTTTCCGTGTCGATCTCTGAAGGCGTTATGGGTTCAAAAGGGAAAAAATACTCCTCTTTCATCGCAAGCCTTTTCATCTTTATCCTGGCAGCTAATGTGTTCGGGGTCCTTCCGATAACGGAGATCATCGAGCTGTTCTTCGGCAAGTATTTTTCCGGCATCCCTAAATTGGAGGCCCCGACTGCCGATATCAACACCACTGTTGCTTTGGCGTTGACGGTTTTTTTCGCCATCCATTTCTATGGGGTAAAGGCAAAAGGCATTTCATATTTTAAGAGGTTCATAAGCCCCAATATAGTCTTTTTGCCGCTTAATATAATGGAAGAGCTTTCCAGGCCGCTTTCTCTTGCCGTACGTCTTTTTGGCAATACTTTTGGCAAAGCTACGATACTTCTTATCCTGGTCTCACTGGTCTCGTTCCCTTTTATATATCCCATCCCTATATTAGCGCTCGGCCTTTTTATCGCTTTTGTACAGGCATATATATTTGCCTTGCTCACGACTTTTTATGTGGCATCGGCGATATCAGACGGCCATTAAAAAACAAAAGAAGGAGGATCGTGTATGGATAAGGTAATGGTCCAGGTCGTTTCCGTGGTCAGTGCGGCTTTTTGTTTGGGGATCGCGGGGGTTGCTGCGGCTTTGGCGCAGGGGAAAGCAACGGCCAGCGCCCTTGATGCGATAGCGAGACAGCCGGAGGCGAAGAATTCTATAACTCAGATATTGATCGTAGGGCTTGCCATCATAGAATCGATCGCATTGTACGCTCTTTTGATCGCTATAGTCCTTATATTCGTGAACCCGTTCGCTAGATAGGGGTGTTCTTTTAAGGGGTTTTTATGCTCGAGATAAACGGAACGATAATAGCCGTAATACTTAATTTTCTGATCCTTGTGTGGGTCCTCGAGCATTTTTTATACAAGCCCGTACAGGATGCCATAGAGAACAGAAAAAAAACGGCCGAGGCCATAATAGGGGATGCTGAAAAGAAACTTGCTGATGCCGAGCAGCTGAAGGCGTCTTATGAAGAACAGATAAACAATGCCCAAAAAAGATCTCAGGAAATAGTGGACACCGCCATAGTCGCTTCTCAAGATATACAGAAAGAAGCTATGGAAGCGGCCAGAAAAGATTCCGGTATTGTGATCGACCAGGCGAACAAAGAAGCCGAAAAGATAAGGTCTGAGGCTTATGAGCAAGCCAAGAGATCGATAGCATCTCTGGTGTGTATGGCAGCCGGAAAGCTCATGATGAAAAAGATCGACGAATCTTCAGACAGGGCCTTGATCGAAGACATGATAAATAACCTTGAAAAGACGGAGCTAAACTAAAAAAATGTCCATTTCGCAGAAATATGCCGAGGCACTATTGGAGGTCGCAAAAGACACGGGGCTTCTCGAAGAGATAAAAAGGAATTTTTCTTGGCTTGTCAGGCGTTTGCATGACAATGAGCAGATCCGTCTTGTCTTTGTGAGCCCTCTTTTTTCCGGTGACAGCAAAAAAGCGGCTCTTGACAGGATAGTTTCCGGGGTCTTTTGCAAGGAATTTATAGGTTTCCTGCACGCAATAGCCGATAAGAAGAGAGAGAAATATATATTCAAGATATATGAGCATTTCATAAAAATAACCGATGCTTATGAGAACAGGGTAAGGGTTAGTGTCAAAACGGCCTTCCCCTTGGCCCCGGACCTCGAAGCTCAGATCAAACAAAAGCTGGAGAAAAAGACAGGCAAGGAAGTGGTCCTGGAGAACACTATAGATAAGAAGATAATCGGCGGGGCTGTTCTGAAAATGAACGATTATCTGGTGGATCGCAGCGTCCTGAACGGCCTGGTCTTGCTCGAAAAGGAACTGGTGTCTTAATGCAAAGAGCCGATGAGATAACAAGTCTGCTAAAAAAAGAGATAGAAGGGTTCGCCCAGTCTTCGGACTTTTACGAATCAGGCGTTGTAGCGTCTACGGGTGACGGAGTTGCGATGGTCTACGGGCTGTCTAACGTGATGTCGTCCGAACTGGTGAGCTTTTCATCCGGAGCTATGGGGATCACTTTTTCATTGCTGTCCGATGGGGTCGGATGCATAATACTCGGGGACAGCGACAGCGTCAGAGAGGGAGATGTCGTGAAAAGGACCGGGAATGTGGCAAGGGTCCCGGTCGGGGATGCCCTTGTCGGCAGGATCGTCGACCCTCTGGGGAATCCTCTGGATGACAAAGGGCCTCTAAAAACCGGATCATTTATGCCGATAGAAGCCGGAGTCGCTTCCGTAGTGGACAGGATGCCGGTGAAACAACCTCTTCAGACCGGTATAAAGGCCATAGACTCTATGATCCCTATAGGCAGAGGACAGAGGGAGCTTATAATCGGGGACCGCGGGACCGGAAAATCCACGATCGCCATAGATGCTATCTTGAACCAGAAAGATTCCGGGGTGTTTTGCGTGTATGTGGCCATAGGCCAGAAAGCCTCAACGATATCCGGGATAGTGGATATATTGAATAAAAAGGGTGCCATGGAATATACGACCGTTGTGTTTTCTGGCGCGGATGATTCTTCCTCCCTACAATATATAGCTCCTTATGCGGGATGTGCCATGGCGGAAGAGTATCTTTATTCCGGAAGGCATGCGCTGATAGTATATGATGACCTTTCTAAACATGCCGTTGCCTACAGGCAGCTTTCGCTCTTGCTCCGCAGGCCCCCGGGCAGAGAAGCTTACCCCGGTGATGTCTTTTATCTGCATTCAAGGCTCCTCGAGAGAGCGTGTAAGCTTTCGGAAGAGAAAGGCGGAGGGTCGCTTACTGCTCTTCCGATAGTCGAGACCCAAGCCGGAGACATTTCCGCTTACATCCCCACGAATATCATATCCATTACGGACGGCCAGATATTCCTTGAGACGGACTTGTTCAATTCCGGCGTCAAGCCAGCTATAAATACGGGGCTTTCCGTATCCAGGGTGGGAGGGTCCGCCCAGATAAAAGCTATGAAATCTGTTTCGGGAAGGCTCCGCCTGGACCTGGCGCAGTACCGCGAACTTCTGGCTTTTTCCCAGTTCGCTTCCGATATAGACAAGTCAACAAAAGACCAGCTTGTTCGCGGGGACAAACTGGTGGAAATGCTCAAACAGAACCAGCACGAACCTTTGAATGTCGTGGACCAAGTGGTGATAATATATGCCGGCACTAAAGGCCTTTTGGATAATGTGGAAAAGGCCAGCCTGAAAAAATTTGAAAAAGGCCTTTTGAGCTATGTGCGCAACAACTATACCGTCCTTGTAAAAGAAATAGCCTCTACACAGTCCCTGAGCGAAGACTCGAAAAAACAGCTTTCTATCGCGATCAAGGCCTATAAACAGATGTTCGGCCTGCCTGCCGGCAGGCAGGGATAAAGGAGCCATAAAAGAAGTGCAAAGCCAAAAAGACGTAAAAAGGAAGATAAAGACGATCAGCAGCATCCAAAAGGTCACCAGGGCGATGGAATCCATAGCGAACATAAGGCTGCAAAAGGTCATAAAAGTTCTTTATGCCATGAGGCCCTACGCCGAAGACCTTTCAAGGTTCATCTTTGAGGTGTTCGTATTGGCCGGTAAAGACCGCCTCAAAAAGATCGTCCCTTATTTTAGAAAAGGAAGGACGACAAAAGTCCTTTTTGTGGTGTTGTCCGCCGATAGAGGGCTTTGCGGCATGTACAACAGCAGGCTTATTTCCGTGGTCTCTGACGCTGCAAGGTTCGAAGCCTTAAAAGGCCGGAAGTTAAAGCTTATAACCGTCGGCAAAAAAGCCGCCGACTACTTCTCCAGGAGGCATTACGAGATGGCAGGTATTTATCCGTCGGTATCTTTGGAGGATGTTCCGGAGTTCTCCAGGAAACTTGTCGGACAATGTGCCAAGGTCTTTGAAGAGCGCGGGGTCGACGAGATATATGTCTTTTATACCCACTTCATTTCCATGGGGAAACAGGAAGTCTATGCGCTAAAGCTTCTTCCCGTAGAGATGGAGAGCGC
>JAKLHX010000087.1 GCA_022709925.1 Candidatus Margulisiibacteriota bacterium | reverse complement strand
AACCTTGCATTATACTCCAGCACTTTAGGGCCGTTCTTTGTTATCATAAGCCCGACATAAAGCACGCCTTTGTAGAGACAGCCTTCTTTCTCCATGGCTGCGATCGACGGATCGAGGATAGTCGTTTGAACTTCAGACAACAACTCTTCTGTGACTATAGGAGCGGGACTATATGCTCCCATTCCTCCGGTATTAGGACCTTTGTCCCCGTCAAATATCCTTTTATGGTCTTGAGAAGACTCCATCGGGACGATCGTCTTCCCGTCGGAAAAACACAAGATAGACGCCTCTTCACCGTCAAGGAACTCTTCGATTATTATTTTTTTACCCGCCTCGCCGAAGAGCTTATCGTCAAGGATGTCTTTTATCGCTTTTTCGGCCTCTTCATAATTCATGGCAATGATCACGCCTTTGCCGGCTGCCAGTCCGTCGGCTTTTATCACTACCGGGAACTTTTTGTCCCTTATAAAGTCGAGTGCGGCGGCGCTTTTTTCGAATTCTTCATAATAGGCCGTCGGGATACCGTATTTTTTCATTATCTTCTTTGAGAATATCTTACTGCCCTCTATCTGGGCGGCTTTTTTTGACGGGCCGAATATCTTGAGCCCTTCTTTTTCAAAAACATCCACTATGCCGTCGACTAGATGAAGTTCCGGCCCGACGACCGTAAGGTCTACGCCTTCTTTCTTCACAAAGGCCAGGAGGTCCGGGACCTTATTGGCGGGAACAAGTTCGGCAAATTCCGCTATACCGGCATTCCCCGGAGCACAGAACAATTTCGTGCAATGTCTGCTTTGTTTGATCTTCCAGCAAAGCGCCGCCTCGCGGCCTCCGCCTCCGACAACAAGTACCTTCATTTTGCGGCCCTCCTTATGTCCACTATCCCTATCTGAGGGAACTGGAAACCGTCCCATTGATTCACCGAAAGGTTATATGCCACATCAAAATACCCGTCCTTTGATATGTCTTTTGACAGCGCCCCCATGCCGAACCCTATAGAATCCACACAATTACTGCCGTCAGAGAACTTTATCTTAAGATGATTTCCTTTTGACCCTACTTTTTTGCTTTCAACGACCTTTAATTTGCGGCTCATAAGCACAGGGTCAGGATTGCCGTGACCGAACGGAGAGAGCCTCTCTATCTCCTGGGCAAGGTCGATCGATATCCTGCCAAAGTCTATCTCAAGATCGATATTCGTCTTTGGAGCAAGTTCATCCACAGAAAGAAAGGACTCTATCTCCTTTGAAAGTCTTTCTTTCAGCGCCGGTATCATTTCGGTCGGCATTTCAAATCCCGCGGCATCCTTATGCCCCCCGAAATCGGAGAAAAGGTCTTTACAGGACATAAGAAGCCGGTAGATGTCAAAATTCTCTATGCTCCTGGCGGATCCCCTGCAGGAATCCCCGTCCTCACTGATAAGAATGGTAGGCCTGTTGAATTTCTCCGAGATCCTTGAAGCTACTATTCCGATGACCCCGGGATGCCAGTTCTTCCCGGAAAGCATTATAAGTTTTTTTGTCTCCGGGTCGCTCAATTTTGAGAAAACATCCTGCCCGATAAGGCTGCCTATCTGCTGCCGCTGTGAATTTATAAGGCTTATCTCATCGGCTATGCCTTTGGCTTTCTGCGGATCGTCTTCAAGAAGCAGTTTTATGCTCAAGCCGGCATGTTTCAGCCTCCCGGGAGCGTTCAGCCTGGGCGCCAACATAAAAGATATGTTCCTAGCCGTGACTTCCCCGTTCATCCCGGATTTTTCACAAAGTTGTCTTACTCCGACTCGTTTTTTTTCTCCGAGCACCTTCATTCCGGAGACCGTAAGTATCCTATTCTCTCCCGTCAGAGGCACCACATCAGCTACAGTCCCGAGGGCTGCGAGATCCAGAAAATCTTTTATTGATTCAGAATCTTTTATCCCCGCCGTACGGAGAAGCGCCCATATGAATTTGAACGCCACGCCCGCTCCGGACAGGTCCCTTGAAGGATGGTTCTTGTTGAGCCTCTTCGGATTTACCACGGCAACGGAATCCGGCAGTTTTTCCGGGATATTGTGGTGATCTGTGACTATTACATCTATTCCCAAAGATTTGGCAAATGCTATTTCCTTGATATTGCTGACGCCGCAATCTACGGTTATTATCAGAGAGACCCCCTGCGACGAGATCTTCTTTAGTGCCTCTATATTCATCCCGTAACCTTCGTTGTACCTGTGAGGGATATAATAAGAAGCGTCAATACCGATCTTTTTTAATCCGAGGACCACGATAGATGTCGCAGTGACCCCGTCAACATCATAATCCCCCCAAACAAGTACTTTTTCTTTGTTCTGTCCGGCAAGCATGGTCCTGTCAACGGCTTTTTTCATGTCCGGGATCTCAAAAGGATCGTTAAGGTAGGATATCCTGGGGGAAAGGAAACGGTTTATCTGGCCTTTTTCTTTTATGCCGCGGTTAGCCAGTATCTGCGAAATGATCTTGGATATACCGAACTCTTTTGATATATCCTCTGAGAATCCGTCCTCATTCTTTCGAATGTTCCATCTGCGGTTCAAAAGGCTCATTTAAAAGCTATCTTTTCCTGATCAGCATCAATTTTTGGCCGTATTCGACCGAAGCCGCGTTCTCGACCAATATCTTGACTATCTTTCCGCTAAGCTCGGACTCTATTTCGTTAAAAAGCTTCATGGCTTCTATTATGCAAACGACCTTGCCGGTCTCTATATCATCGCCTTCTTCCACATACGGAGGGCTGTCCGGAGAAGACGCTCTGTAAAAAGTCCCTACCATCGGAGCGGTGATAGCCAACAATCCGTCCTCTTCGGAAACGGCTTTTTCTTTTTGTACGGGCTGGGGATGAGCAACTGCATGCTGGGAAGCGACAGGGATATGCTGCAGCCCCTTCTCTCTTTTTACTTCCACTTTAAAATCGCCTTTTTCTACCGACAAAGCAGTGATGTCCGACTCTTCGACCATCTTGATGACCTTTTTAACCGTTTCAAAATCCATATTGGCCTTCTCTTTGCTTTGTTCCATTTTATATTCTCCGTTCCTTATTTTGCTCTTTCGATATATTCGCCGGTCCTGGTATCTACGACAACCTTGTCCCCGGTGTTTATGAACATCGGGACCTGTATGACAAGCCCCGTCTCAAGAGTAGCAGGTTTCATGACGTTTGAAACACTGTTGCCCTTGAAAGCCGAACCGGTCTCTGCCACTTTTAAAGGAACGGAGGTCTCAAGCTCGACCCCGATTATCCTGTCGTTATGCGATGTCACCTGGATAACATCCTGCTCGCGGATGTAATTATAGGCATCTCCCATGAGTTCTTTGCTTATCGCTACCTGCTCGAAAGTATCCTGGTCCATAAAATGGTATTGGTCGTCCTGACAGTACAAATACTGCATTTGTTTGCGCTCCACATGCGCGCGGTCTATCTTATCGTTGGATTTGAAAGTACGCTCTATCGTGTTCCCAGTATCTATATTTTTCATCTTTGCCCTAACGATAGCGCCTCCGCGGCCCATTTTGATGTGGTTATATTCGATGACAGTGAAGACCTGTTTATCAAGCTCGACGGTAACCCCCGGACGAAGTTCGGTAACTGGAATAGACATTTGTTTGTATTAACTCCTCTTTGATAATTTTACTATAATAAGCGGAAGCGTTCAAGAACGCTGATGTCCCGGTTGCATTGACTTATCCCCCATCGCTATCGTAGAATTATCTTTAAAGAAATGGCACTTTTCCTAATACTCATCCTAAGCTACTTCCTCGGGTCCATACCTTTCGGCATGATCGTTGCCGGGGTCAAGGGGATCGATCTCGCAAAGACCGGCAGCGGCAATATAGGCGCCACCAACGTGTTCAGGTCCGTAGGCAAAGGTTTGGGGGCCCTGGTCTTCGTCCTTGATATGTTGAAAGGCTTCCTTCCTGTATACATCGCATCAGCGGCAAGCCAAAATCACTATTTCATCATGCTTTGCGGGATACTTGCGATAGCCGGACATATGTTCTCTCCTTTCCTTAAATTTAAAGGCGGTAAAGGCGTCGCGACAGGGCTTGGAGTGATATTGGCAATAGCCCCCCATCTCTTCATCCTGTCCTTCCTCCTCGGGATATCGATCATAACGATCACCGGATATGTATCGCTGGCTTCTATCACCGGCTCCGTGTTCCTGACAATATTGATGTTCAGGGGAGGACAACCCATGCCTTATGTATGGATGGTCTTTCTGATAACCGTGTTCATAATATATAAACATATACCCAACATCAAAAGACTCCTGAGCGGCACTGAAAACAAGATAAGCTGGTTCAAATCATGAAAATATCCGTCATAGGAGCCGGAGCCTGGGGAACGACTGTTGCTAATATCCTCGCGTCAAAAGGCATTGATACCGTGATATGGACCTTTGAGACGGAGACGGCACAAGATATAAACTGCAAAAAAGAGAACGTCACATATTTACCCGGAATAAAACTGGCGGACAGCATAAAAGCGACCGGCGATATCAAAGATGCGGTCAAAGATGCCGCCGTCGCGATCATCGCGGTCCCGTCAAAATATTTAAGGAGTACTTTGAGATCGCTCTCCGGACAGTTGCCGAAGGACATCATAATCTTAAGCCTCACAAAAGGGATAGAAAAAGACTCGTTCAAGCGCCCTTCCGAAATAATCGCTGAAGAGACCGGCATCGATAAAATAGCAGTGCTCTCCGGCCCTAACCTATCGATGGAAATAGCAAAAGGACTTCCTGCGGCTTCGGTAGTTGCCTCAAAAGATCATGCAACGGCAAAAAAGCTGCAGGACCTCCTATCAAGTAAAAAGCTCAGGATATACACGAGTGATGATGTTATCGGGGCGGAGATCGGCGGAGCGATGAAGAACGTGATCGCCATAGCCGCCGGGATATGCGACGGCCTGGGACTCGGGAACAACGCGAAATCAGCGCTCATGGTAAGAGGCCTTGCCGAGATAACAAGGCTTGGCCTGGCGCTTGGCGCAAAAGCGGAGACCTTTTCCGGGCTCTCCGGAATAGGAGACCTCATAACCACCTGCGAAAGCTCTCTATCAAGGAACAATACGGTCGGAAGAGAGGTCGCCCAAGGAAAGAAGATAGCCGATATACTAAAACGGATATCGGCCGTACCCGAAGGTGTCGAAACAGCTGCCTCGGCATTCAACCTCGCAAAAAAAATAGGCGTAGAGATGCCTATAAC
>JAKLHX010000086.1 GCA_022709925.1 Candidatus Margulisiibacteriota bacterium | reverse complement strand
GCTTGATCCGAGCATAGGAGAAAGGATCCTCGGCCAGATCGCAGGACAGATATCCGCATTCAAGAAGATGAAGCTCCTGCCCGTGATATTATGTTCTCCGAGGCTAAGGCCCCATCTTAAGAGGTTCATAGAAAGAAGCTTCCCGGATACTGCAGTACTGTCCTATAACGAGATCGTCCCTCAGGTAAAGGTCCAATCCATCGGGATGATCTCTTTGGATTAATAAATGGAAAACAAGAACACTCTACTGCCGCAAAATCAGCCTGATAAAAATGAGGCCTTTATAAAAAGTTCGCTGGGCATAGAAAGGATCTCATTTGAAAAAGCCAAAGAGGCCATAAAAGAAGACAAGGCTGCCGTAAAGCCTTCGGCATCGTCCCCTGCCACGGAAAGGTTCACTGAAAAACTTGAAAGCATACTTGTCCCGAACATTCCTGCCAACGAACTTATAACCATAATAGTGAAGACCGCCGTCGAGGTCCAGCTCGGAAAATCCTTTACATTAAATCCCGGATTTGATAAAATGGTAAATAAGATAGTAAGCGTCATAATGACGGACCCGTTATTGAGGCGCCAGGCTCTTTCGGTCGTAAGTTTAGTGCTGGAAAATAAAACAGAAACCGGCAAAAATATCAAAAATGATTGAATCTAGCAGGATCTCCTCATCAACATCTAAAGCAAGGCCGACCGGGGCCCTGATGGATTCTTCAATAAAAGGGATCCCTCCCGCTTTTCAAAGGTTCTACAAGTTCACTAAAGATATGGCGGGAAAGTTCTGCCGACACCTGTCAAAAGACAGAAGCAACGAATTCACAGAAGCTGTAGCTAAGGAGTTTAAATGATGTCCGACAGAGACGCTGAAGACCGGATAGTGGTCCTTCTGCGAAAACATTTCCTTAAATATTCCGACGAGGTCCTTGAAAAGTATAAAAGCCAGATAGATTCCACCGTAAAATGGTATATCAACAACCTCCCGTCCAACGTAGCCCAGAGGGAATCCGAGGACCTTATCTCGGAAGCAAAGATGGCATTCGTTGATGCGTTAAAATCCTGGGACCCTAGAAAAGGAGATCTATGGCCGTACGTCAGCATCAGGTTAAAAGGGTCTATGCAGGATTATTTAAGAAAAAGGGGCACCGATCCCGTAACAGGCATATATGAATGGGTGACCCAGGCTGCGAACGTCTACCTGGCGTTCAATAAAGAGGTCGCCGTTACCGAAACGACAGAGCTGGCGACACAAATAGACAGCGCGATGAAAGATCTGGACGAGAACGAACGCAAGGTCATAATAGGATATTATCAGGACGATAAGACATTCAAAGAGATCGGGATTGATATAAACCTTTCGGAATCCCAGGTAAGCCGCATATGCAAGACTGCTACCCAAAAACTCAAGAAACTCCTCTTCAAGGATGAACAATAACCCTGGATTTCTTTTTGACAGGCGCCTTCTTTTTCCGGGTCTCTTTTGATTTTTGCTGTACTGGGGCCGGAGGAGACTTTTCTTCTACCTGTACCGGCTTTTGTTCTTCTCCCGTGATGCATATAGAGAAGAAATGCGTCGACATTTCGGGAAGTCCGGCAAAAGTGTGGTAAGCATAATCGAAAGATATCCCTTTAAAGGATAGGCCGATACCGGCCGCCAGGTTCGTTATGGTCGATCCCGCATTCGGTTTTTGATCAAGTCCCATCCTTATCTTCAACGGCGCCGAAGGGTTCCATCCAAATCCTGCTCTCAAAAGCAGGTTCCTGGTCGTCTCCATGTCTATGTCCAGGTCGGTCAAAAGATTAAATCTGGAGAAGTACCTGGATATACCCACATTAACGGATGTCGGCAGTTCATCTTTGCCTATATTGTTGCCGGGGATCAAATTCTTTATGGAGAAGCCTAGATTCGTATCGTCGTTTATCTTTGAGATCAGGCCGAGATCCATGTCAAATCCGCTGTTCTCCACCGGCTCAAAACTGGAGAATCCGGAGAATCCCTGGCTAACCATCTTGAAAGATATCCCGGCCTTTGATGAGGAGAACGCCTTTAATTTTGAGAACATCGGGATACTTATGATGTCTGTCGCATATGCAAGGTTTATCGAGCTGTTATTAAAAGAGCCCTCGCTTCCTGTCAGCTCCGGGACTCCGTTCACAAGGACCGATTCTCTTATCCCTCCTACCTGAAGGCCCGCATACCCAAGGCCGACGGTACCTCCCCACATAGGAACGCTTGCTCCGACCACATTGTACGGGACTTCCGCCATCATGTTCCCCCACATGGTCAAAAATTTCACGCTTTTCTTCTGTGCAAGCCCTGCGGGGTTCGTGAACAAAGAAGATACATCGTCGGCTACAGCAGTATATGCCCTGCCCATACCGATAGGCCTGGCGCCTATACCTATGTCTGTAGGATCAAGCACCTGTGAAGCTTCGGCAAGTCCGGCGAACAGCATTATAGATGCTACGAGAAGGCCTACAATAGTAAATTTGTTGTTATTCTTCATTTGATTATAGCGATCTTACCTCCGCCAACGCTCTTTCCGCCCTGGACAACTTTGAATATATAGACCCCGTTGCCCAACACATCCCCCCAAGACGTCCTCCCGTCGTATGTCACGCTGTTGGCGCCCTCTGACCCGCCTACTCCTCCTGACGGATATACCGCTTTCCATACGACCGTCCCGGAAAGGTCGAGCAGATATATGATCGTCTCGTTGCTTGAATCCAGATGGTACCAGAAGACCCCGCTCCCGTTGTTCGGATTGAACGGATTCGGCCCGAACCTCACCATGTTGGCCGGCGTTGCTCCTGCCACAACAACAGTACCGGTCCCGCTCGCCACTCCTGAACCGTATGTAAAGTACAAGGTCCGTGATCCGGCCTTATCTAAAACCATGTTGCCCGTCCAAACCCCGGAAATATATTCGCTCGGATCGATGCTCGAAGGAGTTACGGAACCGGAATCCACCGTCACATGTATTGTTACATAAGTCAGAGGGACCGTATTCCCGGCCGCATCTTTTAACGAAACAGTTGCGCTGAACGCAGCTCCCGATACAACTCCCGTGGATGGAAGTTCAACTGCCAAATGATGCGCAGAAGAAGGAACTATGGTTGCTTCCTTTATAAGACTGAACTCGGATGTATCGTTGTTCGGGTCCGTCTGCGTAACGGTGACCGAATCACCGGCGGTCATCCCCGCTTCGGCAGGGATTATACCGCTCCAATTCCCCGAAGAATCCGAATTTATGGCCCCAAAATAGTCTTTACCCTGGTCTCCTGAAGATTTGAACACTTCTATCACCGAATAAGGGACAGCAGATGTCCCTGAAATGGTCACCGAGACGCCGTCGCTGGT
Organism: Candidatus Margulisiibacteriota bacterium; assembly: GCA_022709925.1. Taxonomy (GTDB): domain Bacteria; phylum Margulisbacteria; class WOR-1; order JAKLHX01; family JAKLHX01; genus JAKLHX01. The sequence goes on along the minus strand of JAKLHX010000086.1, from coordinate 1,888 downwards.
AACCGAAGAGATAGCCGCGGTCCCGATACCGGAATTAGCCCCGTCCTTTAGTCTTATGCCGATGATCGAGTTACTATATATGGAATTTCTGGATATCTTATTAAAATCAGTCCCGATCCCTTCTATGGAAACTCCTGCGATAGTATTATACGCTATCGTATTTGAACCGCCCGCAGTCCCGTCCCCTATCCTGCAGTATTTTGCTTCTTTACTTATATAAACCCCTATATTATTGCCAAGCGGAGAGATCCCGTCCGCCGCAACGCCTATCAGATTGCCCAAAACTTCCATGCTGGACACGCCAATGTTTTGTGCTACAGCTATGCCGCATCCGGGAAGATCGATACCGCTGCTGAATCCAACGGTGTTGCCTGAGATCACATTTCCCTGGCCGGCAATGCTGCCTCCTATGCGGACATTTTTTACCGCCCCCACCAGGAATATATTGGCTGCACCGTTTCCAATAGCGACGCTCCCGGTCTTATCGGTCCCAAGATAATTGCCATAAACATATGTGGATTCCACTGTTATGGAAGGGGTCGGACCGTATATGATCAATCCGGCAACTGAATTTCCGGATATAATATTGCGGCCTGCGGGAGTTCCATTCCCGACCATTGTATATTTATCATGCCCTGCAACAGTAACCCCTGACATATTGGGGAGGGCTCTGGTCCCCAAGGCATTTGTGCCTACGAAATTGCCGTATATACCGGTCCTTTGAGCCGGGAACTGTGAAAGGATCACTATTCCGCCTAAAGTCGGATCAGAAGAGCCGTTTCCGGATACTACGTTCCCTTCCCCGGGATTCAATCCTCCGATTATATTATCGTCCCCTCCGATCGTTACGATCCCAGCCAAAACATTCGGGATTATCCCTTCTCCCGATGCGCTCAACCCGATATAATTACCCTTTATTATGTGCGAGCCTCCAAGGATGGTTTCAATCGCAAACAAAGAACATCCCCCTATTACGTTCCTTTCCGCGGCTGTTGCTCCCCCGATAATATTGCTTTCTGCGGAAACGACTATCCCTGCTTCACAGACACTTGAAGTCCTGGATTCGCCAGAAACATTTATACCTATATAATTACCCACGATCCTGTTATTTGCCCCTGTGCTACGGATACAGTTGGTCACACTGTTTATGCAGAATCCTTTTATCGTATTGCCGGTCCCTTCCAATGAAACCGCATCGGATATAGGAGCGATTATCTGTATGACCGGGCCGCCGGCCGGACTTACCGCATCGCTTGTGGTGCAAGTAGTACCGTCTATCAGCAGATCGTTCTTGTTCACGGTCAAAGGAGTTGCGATCACTATACGGAACCATTTATACCCAGGGACTTCGGTAGATACCCATCCGGAATGTCCTTCTCCTGCCGAAGGTCCTACTCCAGAGGCAGATAAATTGAAAGCTATAGTGTCTCCGTTGCCCGCATCTTCTATTGCCTGGCGCAAACTTCCGGGACCGGAATTTAATGTATTGGTAACATACTGTGTTGCGGCAAAGGATGGCATTTGCAATAAGATCAGCATGGCTAAAGACAGTGCGAGCAAGGCTCTTTTCATATGTATGGGATAATCATATATCATTGTAGTTTTTGGTGTCAACAGAGCGTCTGAAATACGGCCAGGCAAATGACGATATATATCTGTAGGGGCGTATTATCGCCTTATTAAGTTTTTTTAACGGAGGACCCTTATGGTCTTTTCAATAACACCTAAAATACCAGCCGTAGGAACGACCCCTGTCTCTCCGCTTCCGAAACAAGCCGCTTTCAGGCAGTTGGAAAGATATTTTTATACCTGCTCAAACCGTCCAGGGAAACAGATCGGGGGACTGGTGGACCTCACCTCGGTCCCTTCATCCACACCCATAGTCTAT
>JAKLHX010000085.1 GCA_022709925.1 Candidatus Margulisiibacteriota bacterium | reverse complement strand
GAGTGGCTGACGGCTCCGGAGCGGTAAGCCGTAGCCCCGAACTTTGTTCGCAAAGTGCGGGGCGTGCCGTAGCGAATGAAGTGAGCGTGCTGTAAGCCCTTATTTCAACATTAAAATATTCGGCGTTCTCCTTCAGTGTCGGCCAGTCCTTCGCATCCCCCTGGAATAAAAATCCCGCTTTCCCGCATTCCAGCAATCTCTTGAATATCTCTTTCTCCGTCCTTTGCATGTAGAAAAAATTGCAGATAATGATGCTTTCGTATCCCTCAACATCCTTTTCTTCAAAAAGCTCCGCGGCTTTTAAGTATATATAACCTCTCGAATACTGTTTTCTTCTTTCCATCTCTTTGTGCAGCTCTTCCCTGATACGGCCGACATTCTTAAGGAGCTGGTTTATGCTGTCAGGCACAGAAAGCCCTATTTGAGCATGGCTCTTCAGCTCAGCCAGAGCTTTATCATCTACAGCCTCCATATCCAACTGGTCGATAAAAGAAGATATCTCCTGTGCCCACGAAAGAAAATCAGCGAATTTCGGCCTTTTCCTTACCAGAGAAGGCGCGTGTTTTTTCGCCAAGTTATAGATTATATACTGCGACTCCTGAACAGGCATCGCGCTAAAGTCCGTATGGGCTCTGACCACCTCGCTCACGAAGTCATCGTCGATCATCATCTTAGGGGGAAAATAGCTCGAACCGAACTGCTTTGAAAGCTCTTTTATCAGGAACAAAGAAGCCCTTCTGTTGCTGAAGAGGCAAAGCGTGCGGCTCAAGTCCCTGGACCCGCCGGCTTTTTCTATCAAAACAGCGGCAAGTTTTTTTATCAGGTCTTCATCAATGCCTATTGTAATGCAATTATCCATCCGCGTCCTCCACCTTACAGGTGTCAAAATATATCAGAAAACCTTTCACTTTTGATCTCTTGTATATCTGCTTTAGAGCATCCGCGTAGCGTTTTATCTGTTTTAAATGGTCCTCGGCCTTTTCATCGCTGCTCTTAAAATCGATCACCCAAACCTCATCCTTTTTTACGACAAGCCTGTCTATCCTGTTCATCTCGCCTTTGGAATTAACTACTTCCTTTTCTGTATAAGCTTCTTCCTCAGGCTTAAAGAAGGATGCGACCTCTTTGTCCTTCAAAAGTTTTTTGACCCATTTTACCGGGATAGAGATATCGGCATACGGATATTGTTTTCTTGCGGATTCTACGGCCTCATCCGTTAATCCGGAGGATGTATCAACCACCTTGGACAAGAGATAATGAGCGACATTGCCCAGGACCCTGCTTTGCCTCTTGGATATCGCTTTTTCCGTAAAATCCTCGCCTTTGATCAGGGATATAGGGTCACCGAGTTTATCAGGCTGGATACGGAGGATATTTGCGTCTTTCAAACTGGCGGCTGGCGGCTGTCGATCGTCCGCAGTCATTTTTACCGGCACGACCAATCCTCTTACGATATTCTTGCTCCTGCCTGCTTTCGGCGGAACAAAAACCACCAGATCTTTAACAGGCCTTGTAAGCGCCACGTATACGTTGTTCAGCTCATCACAGAACGACCTTATGTATTCCGCGTTATATATACGTTCAAGCACATCTGAATATCCGGTATATTCTTTTTTAAGACGTACAAGACGGAGGTCGTTGCCGGTCTTAACGACGACATATGACTTTTTCTTGGGTCCCCCTATCTTCGGCTCCATCTTAAGGAAGGGTATTATGACCGATGTGAACTCAAGCCCTTTTGCTTTATGGACGGTCATGATCTTTACGGCATCAGCACCGGCAGCACTTACATATACATTCTCTTTTGCACCTTCAAAGAACTCCAGGAACTGCGCAACGGTCTGCAGCTTGTTCTCTTTCTCGCTAATAATATCTAGAAGCCGCATGAAATACGCGTGGTCTTCGGGAAAATTCTCAAACACCCGGTATCTTTCCATTATCCTTATAAGGAATTCATACAGCGGAATAAACCCTACGGTGCGCGAAAGGTCCTGAATATATTCGTTCCATTGCGGAAGATATCTCTTCTTGAACTCTTTATATAAAGGGGCTTTGCCGGTCCGCTTGTCGCTTCTGTTATCGAACATGAACTCCCCCATCTCCTCTTGCCCGATACCGGAGGCTTTTGAGAACATCTTTCCGGAAATGAACGAGGCAAATGCCGTATCATCCACCAAAGAATCAAGGAACGCAAGAAGGGACAGCAATTCTTTTATCAGAGGGTTCTCTTTTATGTTCAGCGTTTTTTCCGATTGCACAGGGATGCCTTCTTCTATCAGCCAAGACGAAATATCCTCCACTTCGCTGTTGTCCCTGCACAGGACACACACGTTCGAGAACCCGCGAACGGAGGAAAGGCGTCTCGTCTCCTCGATCGTCTTCTTCTTTATTATCTCTCCTGCCTCTGCATCCCCGTCATCCACATGTTCTACTCTAACGCTGCCTTGCATAGAGGTCTTAACGATATTCTGTTTTGTGTTCTTGAACACGTCATTTACCGCATCTTCAAGTCCGGAGACTTCTTTTGCAAGCGAAGACAAGAAACTCCCGAGATTCTCTTTTGAGAACACCGAATTATTGAGCTCCACTATTTCCTCTCCGCTTCTCCAATTGTCGTTCAATCCGATTTCATCCAGCTTATAGCCGACAAACCCGCTCTTTATCCCGTCGAACAATGCACTATTGGCTCCTCGGAACCTGTAAATAGACTGTTTTTTATCCCCCACATAAAAGAACGAGCCGCCTGAAGACAGCGCCTCGTCTATCATCGGCTTAAAATTGCTCCATTGCAGCTCATTGGTATCCTGGAATTCATCCAGCAGATAATGCCTTATCCTGGCAGCCAGCCTGAAATAAAGTTCCGGCACATGTATATCCGTTTCCTCGAACACTCCCCTGGCTATCCTGTTAAGCTCCGGAAGGAACAGTACCCTATCCCTTCGCGACAGTTCACGGAATCTTGACGTCATCATGTTATAGATATCTATATAAGTATCGAACTGGGTAAAACTATCGATCTCGCAGATATCTTTAAGCGTTTTCCTGATCTTTTTCCATATCTCTTCGACCTCGGCAGGGACATCATGTTTTGCGTTCACCTGATACTCGTCCCTCTGAAAATATTTAGACAGCCCCGCTATATCAAGCCCCGGTCCGCCGGCCATTAAGAGGGCTTTTTCTATGCCTTTCTTAAGGTTCGCGTTAGTCCCCTCAGGCATCATCTTCGAGAGCTTGCCGACAAGCTCCTTGAACTCGTTCCTTTTAACATGGATGATCCCCGTCCCCTGGCCGGAAGCTTTGAACTCGCCGCCATGCGTCGAGGCATCGCTGTACAGGCTTGCGACAGTCTCAAGGATATCTTTTTGCGGATACCAGTTAACCTTCTGCTCTATATTCAGGAACCTGTCAAGGAATGCAGTGAACTTGTCGCGGACCTTTTCATCATCGTCCGCATCGTCGATCAGGGAATCGAGCGCACGGGAAAGATATGGCTTATAGTCATGCTCTATATCAAAATGCGAAGGAAGGTCGACATCGAAAGAACACGCCATTATGACATTGTTTATGAAGCTGTCTATCGTGCGCACCTGAAAATAGGTGTAACTCCCCATGATCGCATCAAGGAAAGCGATCGACATCTTCCTGGAGGTATCATGGTCCACGCCCCAGTATGAAAGCAGCTCTTTCTTTTCTTCAGGGTCCTTGAATGAATCGAACTCTGAGGTCTTTAGCATCCTGAGGATGCGCTGTTTCATCTCATAGGAAGCTTTATTGGTGAACGTTACCGCAAGTATCCCGGCAAATGCGTTCGGGCCTTCTGTCCTATAGTCCTGCATCAACAACTTGATATAATGCTTCGCAAGGCTGTAGGTCTTTCCCGATCCCGCCGAAGCTTCTACGGCCGTTATCTGGGGATTTTGGTCCATGGGTTAATTATATAATGATTACTTGATGACAACTTGGTCGGAGCCGCCGTTCTCGGTCAGGAGAACGACCACCTGATCTTCGAGAGATGAGGTTATCTTCTTCCCGAAAAAGTCCGGCTGTATAGGAAGCTCCCGGTTCCCCCTGTCGACAAGCACCGCAAGCTGCACTCTTGCAGGCCGGCCGTAATCATTGAGGGAATCAAGCGCGGCCCTGACGGTCCTGCCATGAAAAAGGACATCATCGACAAGTATGACCGTTTTTTTATCTATGGAAAAAGAGATATCAGATCTTTTCGGCTCTATGTTCTTTCCGCGGATGGAAAGGTCGTCCCTGTAAAGGGATACGTCCAGGCCTCCGACAGGAACTTTGACCCGTTCGCTTTCTTCGATCATGGAAGCCAGCCTTTTAGCTATCGGAAGGCCTCCGTCCATTATCCCTATAAAAACAAGGTCCTGCGCGCCCTTATCTTTCTCTACTATTTCTTTAGCCATCCTGTTTATCGAACGGGATATATCGGCCTCTGACATTATGACTTTTTGTTGTGTTTTTCCCATATTTGATGCCTTTAATTTTAGCATATAAGAGGATAGAATAGAACTGATGGCTAACAGCACGCTCGTTTCACTCGCTACAGCTAACGGCTTACAGCTTCGGAGCTGTGAGCTGTAGTCCCGACTTGTCGGGGCGTGCCGTAGGTCGCCGTGGCGACCGTGCCGTTAGCCATAGAATTAAAACATATGAATCATAATTACTATATGTCTATCGCCCTTAAAGAAGCTTACAAAGCGTTGAAAACGGGAGACATCCCGGTCGGCGCTGTTGCCGTATTGGAAGGAAAGATCATCGCGCGGGCGCATAATGAAAAAGAAAAACGCGGTGATGCGACGGCCCATGCGGAACTTTTGTGTCTGCAAAAAGCGGCAAAAAAACTAAAAACCTGGAGGCTGAACGATGTGGATATTTATACAACGCTTGAACCCTGCCCTATGTGTGCGGGAGCTATGGTACTTTCCAGGATAAAAAAACTTGTATACGGAGCTTCAGATCCAAAAGCAGGAGCGGCAGGAAGTGTGTTGAACATAATCAAGCACAAAAAAATGAACCACAGACCTGTCGTCGTAAAAGGCGTCCTCAGTGAAGAATGCGGGAATATCCTTAAAGACTTCTTCAAAAGCTTAAGACGGAAAAAGACTGGAGGCTAGGCCTCTTCCTCTTTTATATTTGGCGCACCAAATCTCGCCTGCCCCAACACATCAAGCATAAATGCCACCTGAGATGAATGGTTCCATGGTCTGACCTGGCTATCCTCTGAAGGTTTC
>JAKLHX010000084.1 GCA_022709925.1 Candidatus Margulisiibacteriota bacterium | reverse complement strand
GCAGGAATGACCGCCTTGCCGGCCGCGGGGTTCATTGGCACCGCACTGATGAGGAACAACGAATGGTTCGCTACAAAAGCGGATGTATTCAGCACGCTAAATCTTCCCGGCATCTCGCTAAATCTTTCAGGTATCACGCTAAAGCTTCCAGGGATTAGGGATGTTTCCAAAAAAATAGGATCTTTGCCCTCCGTATCCGCCATATCCATATGCTCGAATGTCCCGCAGATAATAGTACACCTTGATAAGTTCTTCGATTCCCCGCCAAAAACATTAAAATTGGCGGACCAGAAAACAAAAGAGTCCAAAAAATTCTTCGAAATTATCCAAAGGGACGGCGACATTGCAAGAGAAGAGTTGATCGAAAGAATAAAAAGAGGGAATTCAATCACTCTTGAAGAGCTCAATCAACTGTTGGAAGAGAATCCTAGGATCTTTGCAGAGGCTCCTCTCGAAAAAGTCTTTGTCGATGATAAATTGTTTTTCAAGAGTGGCTCGAGTGAAAAAACAATAGAAGACGAGTTGGATATGATTATAGCAGATAACTCAAAAAGCATTCTGCCCAGGAACCGGCTTACCCAGATATTTAAGGGGGCAAATCAGGAAGTCAAGGACAGATGGATGACTTACGGCCCTATGTACGGCTTAAAAGGCGGTTTATATGCCGCGGCTTTACTTTCCGGAGGGCCTCTGCTTTTAACGGCCGCGCTCGCAACACTACCGCTCGCTAACAAAGTTAGCGGGCTTGCGACTAATTTTCTGTTTGATGAAAAGAGCGATACTGCTGTTAAGGCCATTGCTAGCAGCGCTTTTATGATCGCCCCGCTGATGGGGGGCGCTTTGTTCCTGTCCTCCGGCCTTGGGATAGGGCTTGCGGGACTTGCCGCTTACGGGGCTCTTGTGGGCTCGATCGCATGCTATGCCAGCGAACTCCACGGAGGAGGACACTCGATCAATTCATCAGAGGGCTTCAAAAAATCCCTGACCGCTTCGTCAAAAGATCTCGTGGGTGCCCTCGACATAATGCGAAAAATAAAAAAAGTGACTACTCTCGTCATAAATCCTCATACCGGAACTTTTGAACACAGTCTCGGCATATTATTTACGGCCCTGTTCAACACAGGGAACCCTAATGCTTCTTTTGTGTGCATGTCCGATAAGCAGCCGTATGACACTACCGAGGGTTTTGACAAGGAACTATTTATCGCACATTCCGAAAAAGCGCTCCTTACATTCGTAGAAAATAAGAGGGCCAGGATATTCGGGATGCTCTCAAGAGGCGTTTTCGACGGCGATCTCGGAGGAAGATATTCAACTCTGGCACGAAACTTAAGAGAAACGGCCGCCTGGTTCAAAAAAGAGCTGGCTGATGAACTAAGGATAAAATACCATACCGAATTAAGGGGGAAAAAGAGGCTGCTGAGAACAGGGATAGAAAATTATCTTGACGGACAAAAAATCTCAAACGAAGAGAGAGCCCGCATAATGGCCGAGCTTTTTGAGGACCCGCGAGAAGAGGTTCTTGTCCTGCGTCCTGACTGGAAAGCGAACTGCAAGGACGAAGAACTGGCCAAAAAAATAGAAACAGACACTACGTCCTATGACAACTACACCGAAGATGCCCTCCGTGTCGCTATACAGCAGCTTATGCTCACAGCCGATGAACTGGAACAAAGGGCTGACCGGCTTGATAAGAAAGTCCGCAAGAACATGATTTCAGAAGCTGACTTTGATGAGGAGCTCGACATATTAAGATGCTACGACAGTGATCTTGTTGAGATAACAACAGCCACAAGAAAAGAGATCGCCGGCGACGAGAGAATGGTGCGAAAAGTCGAGAATATCGCGACAATAAACCTCTTCAGGGGCCTTGCGATCTATAAATTCTGGAGGTCCAGCCCCTCAAAAAATTATCCTGTCGCCGATTGGGTATCCGGCACCTGGACAAGGGTCAAGAATCCGAATTTCAGATACGGCGCTACAAAAGGCCTCGAAGCGGCAAAGCATATCTGGATAAAAAGAGAGCATGTGTTGACGGATGTTCAACGGGAATATGAAGAAAACCTTTCAACGTCAAATTCGATCCTGGCGGTTGATAACAACCCTCAAAAAGACGGCCGTTTCAATGCAGGCTCCGGAGAAGTTAGAGTGACCGTAAACGGCAGAGAAATAGTGCTGACTTCAAAAGAATACTATTATCTAAATATGGGTGAGGCTGATCCCGCGGAGCAAACGACCGCTCCGATGGTTTCAACTATCGTTGGCAGAGACGGGACCGAACACAAATTTGAAAAAATAAGAGCAAACAAGGACGGGTCCATTGCCATCGCAGGAAACAAAGGAAAAGAACTTTTCGAAGGCCTTAAGATGACCGGCGAGTCCACCTCTGCAGGCGCGGGATCTCCGATGGGAACGATCTCAAGAAAAGCGCTGGAAGCCGATATGAGGACAAAAGGATTTAGTGAAAAAGACATTGCCATGGTCACCGGCAGTCTTGACGATTTATTCGATAAAGAACCCGGCATGGATGGTGTATTTAGGTATAAAAGCACTCCTCAAAAGTTCCGAGATGCCCTTGCCAAGCTGGCTGGCATATCCGAAGATGCAAAAAACTATCTTCAAACCGTATACGAAAGCATGGAAATATCCCCTTCAGTCGTGCATTTAGGGGCATATGATTACTCGGTAATGATGGACAAAAACGATATAGAGGTAAAAACACATCTTTTACTGCCTGCGATACTTGAGAGGGAAAAAGAAAGCAATATAGTCGTCGACCTCATCCATAAGTTCAAAAAACCTGGGAAATATGAATTCAGCAATACCGGCATTCCGGCAAACGCGGAACTCACAGATATTGATCTGGTGGACGCGAACATAGAGCTTTCATATGCCGATACATCGGGAACGGAAAGGATCATCCCATTTAAAATAGATCGCGGCGCGGTGATCACTTGGAGAAGTGAAGGAGCGGGAAAAGGAGATCCAAACAAACAGCATCTGGCCGGCGCCGAAGTGGAAACGGACGCCGAAGGAACGGTCATCAGATTTTCCCTGCTCTATAACGGCGGCATTAAAAGAGTAGATCTCGACCTCAGCGCTCAGCCGAGATACCTGGCAGCTCTTTTCCCCAACGGGGAAATACCTGTTGGCACTACAACTTTAAAAATGAATGCTTTCTTTAACGACCCTTTTAGAGAAGGTGATATGCCATGGCTCAAAGTGACCTACAGAGAAGCAGATAATCCTAATGAGCAGATAAAATTCATACGGTGCTGGGATCAGAATAGACCTATGCTTTACAAGAAAAAAGGCATACATCATCCTGTAAAGACCGGAACAAATAGCTGGGATTTTGGGTACTTCACGGTATCAACAGAAGAAAATAATCTGACCATTAGCAATGTAAGATTGCCGAGAGGCCTGCCGGTACAGATAATAAAGGCATGGGCAAAAGGATTAAAAGAAGGCGACAAGGTCGAGGAAGTTGACAATACAGGAAACATTTACATAACAAGAACCGGAGAGTTTTCGGTAAAACCGGCTGACGGAGAGGTCAACCTCAAAGGCCATATTATAGGCATGGTTCAGGGTGGAAATAAAGATGGCCGTGTTGTCGATCTTGGAGATATGCTAATATGGGCGGCTAAACAGGCAATAAATGCAAAAGGCTTGAGGAAAAAAGCAGATAAATTGGGTGACATATCAACCAGACAGGCAGAACAGATTGATAATATTATAGAAGTACTTCCCGCAAAAGACGGAAAAATTGAGGTCGTATCGAGGCGCCGAGACGCGACAGGGCTTCCTCTTGATTCTTCGGCATATATCTACAACCTGACTGAAGAAGCCACAAAGCGGCTGGAAGCGGCCATTCCAGACCTTAGATGGATCGATCAAAACAATATTGAAATAACAGAAAACGGCGTGGTATTGCACTTCAAAGTCAAAGGCAGTAAAGAAGACCGCACCTTCGCGCTCGGCACAAATGATGTAGTCGATAATTTCGGTATCGGGTTCTTGAAAAACAAGGAAATGGAAGTCGACAGTACGGGGTCCATTTACACTGGCTCAAATGAAAGCTTCAGGCCTTCGTTCGACATGATAAACGGCAATTTACGGCTAATAGTCCACAAAGTTGACAGGACAATAATAACCGCGCCTCCCGAGCTTAAGGGAGAAGAAGGATTTGTCATAATCCCGACAACGGCAACTTCCGCGGTAAAAATAGGCGGAAAGTGGATCCCTCTCAATATAGACTCTCCTATAGTTGACGGGAATGTTATGGAAATAGACAGAGGAGAAGAAGGATTGTCTCAAGTATATGAAGGGCAGATAAAATCCGTTATCGGCCCGCAGACAAGGTTCGGCAACTGGGGAGACATTTCTCTGCAGTATCCGCGGGATCCTTATTTCTACGGGCTCCCAATATCCGCGGGATTTGAGACCATCAACGAATACGGTGAGAATTTTGGGCTTAACAGAGGAAAAGCGCTCAGAGGGCAGCGAGGCATCCAAAGCGGCCGCACACACACTATGCCGTATACTCTCCTGCACAACCGTATGTTCGCCGACATAATGGAAACCAACAGCGAATATTATAAGAAGCTGAGCGATTACGGACACTGGCTGACTGGCGCGGGCGTTTCCGAAGATACCCAGATGGAAATGGGTCTATGGCTGATGGGACTTAGGATGCATGTGGTAAAAGACATGCTGACCATCATGGCGGCGGAAAAGACCTTTGATAAATATAAGATACAAAATACCACCAGATACAACTACAGCGAATCTCTTTTTGCCGAACCGTTCAAGCTCATTTTAAGAGACCTTTTGTCAGGCATAACAACAACCCATGATCCTTTCTATTTCGCAAGCCCGGAAGCAATGGCGGAGATCACCGCGGGCAGGACCTGGTATAAATATCCATGGGCAAAATCAGTTGAGCTTTCAGCGATACCTGCATTTCTTCTTACCAAAGGATATGTTCCGTTCTTCCCTGTGGATGTGCCTTTGTTCATGACTTCATGGCTGTTGCGTACCGGCGCCGATATGTGGAATTACAAACAGCAGCTCAATTCTATCGGATATGGATTGTTGGAAACCGGTCTTTTTGAGAACCCGGCAAAAGAGATCGGCTATCTTAACGGATATAATGACGGCGCATGGAAACAGTGGATACAAAGATATCAGTATGCCACATTCGCGCTTACCAGCGGAGGAAGCGGCGGCATGGTCCCTCAAGAATT
>JAKLHX010000083.1 GCA_022709925.1 Candidatus Margulisiibacteriota bacterium | reverse complement strand
ACGATAACGCAAAATATCCGGATCTCCGAGAATTATCTGCCGGGCAATTACGATGTGACGTTCTACCTCCTAAAATGAGCTCCTCTCTATAATAAGTCTTATTTTGACTTTGGTTTTTTCGTATTGTAAACTGATTTTGCTATGTTCAAGATACCAAAAGGCGTACTTAATATCATAGACGTATTAAGAAAGAACGGTTTTGCGGCCTATGTTGTCGGCGGCAGTATCCGCGACATATTGCTCGGAATGCCGGTATATGACTGGGACATCACGACGGACGCTTCCCCTCAGCAGGTGACCTCTCTTTTTGAAAAAGTCGTGCCCACCGGCATAAAGTACGGGACGGTCACGGTGCTTTTAAAGGACGGGGACTTTGAGGTAACTACTTTCAGGTGCGATGAAAAATACACCGACGGCAGACATCCCGATAAGATATCGTTCACAAAAGACATCAAAGAAGACCTCTCGAGGCGCGATTTCACCGTAAATGCCATAGCGTATGACCCTATAGAAGACGAATTGATCGATCCCTTTGAAGGGAGATCGGACCTCGAAAAAAAGATGATAAGGGCGGTAGGAGAACCGCTCGAAAGATTTAAAGAGGACGGGTTGCGCGCTCTTAGGGCCTGCCGTTTTGCTGCTAAACTCGGGTTCTCAATAGAGGATGCAACGCTCCGTGCCATATCAAAGACCCTCAGGATATTCAAAAAAGTAGCAGCGGAGAGGGTCCGTGACGAGATCATGAAGATGATGTCATCGGAAAGGCCGTCGTTGGGGTTCGAATATATGAGAAAGGCCGGCCTGCTCAAGGCGATACTTCCGGAACTTGAAAAATGTGTCGGGGTGGAACAGCCTAAAGCCTTCCATGTCCACGACGTCTACTATCACAGCATATATGCATGCGATGCGGCCCCGAAAGAATTGCCTCTAGTCAGGCTCGCGGCCTTGCTGCACGATATAAGCAAGCCGGCTTGTAAAAAAGGCGACACTTTTTACGATCATGATAATGCCGGCGCGGTTACTGCCAGGAAGATCATGAAGAGATTAAAATTCAGTAACGATGACACAAAAGAGGTTGTAAACCTCATAAAAAACCATATGTTCAATTACACCCAGGAATGGAGCGATTCGGCGGTCCGCAGGTTCATCAAAAGGGTGGGCCCTGATAATCTTGAGGACCTGTTCATCCTGCGCATAAGCGATATGAAAGCGATGGAGAGGCAGATAGACCCGGGTTATCTGAAAGGATTGAAATCCAGGGTTAAAAAAGTGCTCGACGAGGAAAATGCCCTGAATGTTTCCGATCTTAAAGTGAACGGCAAGGACGTGATGAAGACCCTTAAGATCAAGGAAAGCCCTAAAGTAGGGAAGGTCCTTAATTCTTTGCTTGAGAAGGTGCTGGATGATCCCGTCCTTAACAAGAGAGAATCGCTGCTCAAGATCATAAGACAATACAAGGATTGAAAGGCGTTTTGATGCGAAGAGTTCTAAATATTCTTATTGCGGCATTTTTTTTGTCCTGTTTAGGAACATCCTTCGCGCAGGATGTTCTTAACGTTTCTGTGGACAGCGATGCGGGTTCCGATTCCATATCCGTCCAATTGTCAGAGCCGGCAGACCCAAAGATATTTTTTTTGAAAGAGCCGGACAGGATTGTAATAGATTTTAACGGGGCTGTCTTTAAGTCCGGGAAACAACAGATCGAGCTGAAGAGCGATAATATTTCATCGATAAGGTGGGCGCAGAACACTACCGACCCGTACAATTTCAGGATAGCCGCGGAATTGAAGAGGGATATAGCGAAAAAAGTCGTTTCTTCCGACGGCGGCAGGAAGATCCTGATAATAATAAGTTCCCCGGCATCATCTCCTTTGTTCCTCGGCACGATGGAAGGATCCTCAAAGAAAAAAATAGAGGTCCCTATCAACCAGCAAGAGTTTCCGCGGGAAGAGCAGATATCCGAATCCAGGTTCAATAAAGAGATAGTTCCTGTTGTCCCTCCAAAATTGCCGCAGCTCGCAAAATTGAAGAAATTCTCCGTTGTGGTCAACGGGAATAAATTAAAACTGGGAAGAAGGCCGGTATTTGTAAAAGGACGCCTTATGGTGCCGGCAAAATCATTCTTCTATTCTTTCGGATATACGTCCCTTTATGAATCAAGGACGAAGACCGTAACATTCAGGCTGAGTGACGAGGTGCAGGCGCGTATCAAAGAAGGCAGCGCGATCATGGCCGTCAATGGATATGATAGAGCGATGAGCTCAAAGGCTGCAAGGATCGGCAGGGACATTTACATCCCTTTGCTTTCGGCCGTAAAATGGCTCGGTCTTAAAGGATATTGGAGCAAGTCCGGATCTACTCTGTACGTTGCCCACCGTATAACGAAGATATCCTGGGATGAGGTCTCCGGAGCTAAAGCCGTGATAATCGAAGCTTCTTCGGGGATAGGCACATTCGAAGCGGAGCTCAAAGAAAAACTGAAAGTCTATGCGGTGAAGGTCCCGAATTTTATCCTGGACCTCGAGAGCAATAAGATATCCGTAAAAGAAGAAGGGATAAAAGGCATAAAAGCTATCCAGGACGGAGGTATTGCCAAGATCGGGATATATCTTGATGAAGAGCAATCAATAAAACCCGTGCTTGACGGCAGCCGGCTTGTCGTCAATTTCCCTCCTTCAATAAACAGTGTAAGGTTCACGGACGAAGGCAGCTCCATAAAAATAGAGATAAATTCCACGAAACCGGTGTATTTTGAATTAAAAAGGCTTTATGAGCCCGACAGGATAATCGTAGACATACCGAACGCCCTTTATAATGCGGATAAGTTCAAGGAAATAAATAAAGGCGGGATATTAAGGATCCGCGCGAGCCAATTCAAGTCAGAACCGCTTGCTTCGCGTATCGTTATAGACCTCAACAAGGACATAGACTATGGCACCGTGATATCGGACGACCAAAGATATTGCGCGATCGTGATACAAAAACAAAAGGTCGAGGCGCCAAAACCAAAAAAACTGAAGATATTGAAGGGCAGGGTGGTAATAATAGATCCCGGGCACGGGGGTAACGATCCGGGGGCTTTCGGGATATCGGGGGACAGGGTGAAAGAGAAGAACATAAATCTCGCGA
This sequence comes from Candidatus Margulisiibacteriota bacterium, assembly GCA_022709925.1. Taxonomy (GTDB): domain Bacteria; phylum Margulisbacteria; class WOR-1; order JAKLHX01; family JAKLHX01; genus JAKLHX01. Next base: position 2,192 of record JAKLHX010000083.1, on the reverse strand, counting down.
CGTCCCTCAAGCTTGCGAAACTGCTTTCCGATGCGGGAGCTATCCCTTTGCTTACAAGGGAGGATGACACGTTCATCAGTCTTCAGGACCGTGTGGAATTCGCAAAGAACAACAAAGCGGACCTTCTGGTAAGCGTTCATTACAATTCTTCGGAAAAAGGCGGGATATCCGGAACGGAGACTTATTACTACAATCCAAGCAGCAAGCTTTTGGGCGATGTAGTGCACAGGAATATGGTGTTTAATCTTAAAAGGACCGATAGGGGACTTCAAAGGGTAAAATTCTATGTCATCTACAACAGTCCTATCCCTTCGGTGCTTGTCGAGCCGCTTTATCTGAACGACAGGCAGGAAGAAGCGCTGGCCATGGACCCTGCCTGGCAGGAGTTCATAGCCAGGACTATATTCGAAGGCATCAAACAGTACTTCGAGGTCTTAAGGAAGATTTAATTAATAGATCAGGCTGCTTCCGCGTAAAAGTCCCGTACTGCCGCAAAGAATTCCAGCATGTTTTCCGGTCTTGCGTCGAACGGAAGATCACATCCGCATGAAGCGATATAATTCTTAAATCCTCCCATTGATCTGAGCATTGCTAATGTCATTTGGTAGAAAGCTCCTTTTTCATATGTTTGGATGAAAAGGGCGGGATTAAGGTTCCCGCTGAGCCATATATTCCCTGCTATCGATGTTGCAACTTCGGCGATATTGATGCAGTTATTGGTGCCATTCCCTATGTGTATCATCTCCGCTCCGATATCGTTCAGTGTATCAGCAAAACCCGGGACCGAATCCCCGCAATTGTGGTATGTCGGTATCCCGCCTTTCTCTTTTACAGGGACCATGATTTTTTTTACGTAAGGATTGGAATACGTGGCTGCAAACCATCTGTTCAACATTCCGGCAGTTGGTTCGCAGACTATGACCCCCGTTCCCTTGCCGCAGACTTCAATAGTAGCCGTTGCTTGTTTCACAAGATAGTCTGTTGCCTTTTCGACGAGACTGATAACCTTTTCAGGATCGTCGCAGGTGCGGGTCAACAGGTCCGTCTCGCCGGCAAGGCGTGCTGCCAGGGAAAATGGTCCAAGGATACAGTTCGCGATGAACGGACCATCATTTCCGTAATGATCTCGGAGTAACTTCGTTACTTGGATGCCGTTGTCCGCTTCCCTGTCAAATGTTCCGTTCGGCACATTATCAATGCTGCCTGCCACATCTGCGGCGAAAGCGATAACTTCCGGCGCTGCATTTTCTGGATATCTGACTTCTCCACCGAACCCTTTTGTCGCGGTCGCAAGATCCATCATGGGGGTTATGAGCTGCAAAGGATGGCCTTTTTCCGTAAAAAACCTGTCCGCAGAGACCAGCGATCTTGTCTGAAGTTTCGGGTCCAGCATATTTGCCCTTACTGTGGTGCCTGTGAACTGTGTGGAACTTTTTCCGACGAACAGAAATCCCGTCCTTGCCAGAGTTTGCATGTTAAAAGCCATTTGTGTTCCTTTCAAAAAAATATTCATATATTTATCGCACAATGATCCCGGGGATTTCACTTAATTTGATAAAACAAAGGTTTTGCTATAAAATTGTCTTAAAGACCGCGCCGGCAAAACGGGGTGTTTATGTCTGAGAATTTTGCTATAAGCGGATCGCTTTACTCCGGAAGGGTAGTACAAAAAGTGGGAGAGAGATCTACTGCTTCGAAGATCGGCCCGATGTCCCCTATTGCCATGTTCGATTCTGGGGTTGGGGGGCTTACCGTACTCAAGGAAGTCGCAAAACAGCTCCCGATGGAAGATGTCATATATTTTGCCGATACCGCACGCGTCCCGTACGGCGGAAGGACCCCTAATGAAATAGTGAAGTTCAATTACGAGATAATGAACTATCTGGTAGCTCTGGGGGCCAAGATGGTGATAATGGCATGCGGGACTTCTTCGGCTATCGCTTATCCGATGATAAAAGATAAATATGATGTCCCGATCATTTCACTTATAGAGCCCGGGGCTTCGGCGGCCGTAAGGGCCACAAAGAACAAGAAGATAGGTTTGATCGCAACTCAGGCGACAGTAGATTCCTCAGCTTATCAACGGGCGATAAAAAAGCTCAATAAGGATATAAAGGTATCGGCGGCTGCATGTCCTTTATTCGTTCCCTTGATAGAGGGAGGGTTCATCGATGCCGAAGAGACAAAAAAGA
>JAKLHX010000082.1 GCA_022709925.1 Candidatus Margulisiibacteriota bacterium | reverse complement strand
CGACTTGGCGAGATAGAAAAATTGCCTGTCGATACGGGCTCTATAGATGTTATCATCTCGAACTGCGTTATTAATCTCTCTCCCGACAAAGCAAAAGTGTTCAAGGAAGCATTCAGGGTCCTCAAGCCCGGCGGCAGGATAATGGTCTCCGATATAGTCCTAAAAAAAGAGCTGCCGAATGAGATCAAAAACTCACCCGAAGCCTATGCGGCTTGTATCTCCGGAGCCTGCCTAAAAGAAGAATATCTAGGATATATAAAATCCGCCGGTTTTGATAATATCAGCATTCTCAAAGAGACCGCTTATGATGCAGGAGGATCTTCGGATTTTATATCCAGCGTTTCAGTCTCGGCTTCCAAAACTATATAACAGAGAAAAGGAGCAGCATTATGAAAGACAGACACATAAAGAACATCGATGCAGAAACAGCCCTGGAGCTTGCAGACCAGGTCTCGTACCAAAAAGGACAGATCGTAAGCAAAACCCTGGCACAGAACGGCTCCGTAAGCCTGACGCTTTTCGCCTTTGATCAGGACGAGGAGATCAGCTCCCACGAATCCGACGGCGATGCAATGGTGATCGCGCTGGACGGCGAAGGCTTGATAACAATAGACGGGAAAGAACATATGCTGATAAAAGGCCAAACAATAATAATGCCCGCAAAAAAGCCGCACGCTGTATATGCCAAGCAGCAATTTAAAATGTTCCTGATCGTAGTATTTCCCCGAGCGTAGCCAAACTCGGTTTACAGCCTGATATAAAAGAGGTAGAATTCATTTATTACATCCGACGGGAGAAAAGTACAATGAACTCGAAAGAACAATTTAAAGCAATAAAAAGCTTCGTCGACCACAACTACAGGCATTTTAACGCGGCTGTCGTAAAAGACGCGGCGCAGGCATATGTAAAACATATAAACAGCGGCGGAAAGATGTTCCTGGCAATGGCAGGTGCGATGAGCACGGGAGAGATCGGCTTAACACTGGCAGAAATGATAAGGCAGGACAAGATAAGCGCCATCTCAACCACCGGAGCCAATCTTGAGGAAGATATTTTCAATCTTGTTGCACACAACTTTTATGAGAGAGTGCCGGGCTACAGATACTTCACAAAAGACGATGAAGAAGCGCTTCTCAACAGGCATATGAACCGCGTGACCGACACCTGCATACCGGAAGAAGAAGCGATGAGACGCATAGAGCGCATACTTCAGAAGTATTGGAGAAAAGCTGAAAAAGAAGGAAAAAGATATTTTCCCTATGAGCTGATGTACGCGATCATAAGGGACGGCGTCATAAAAGAACATTATCAGATAGACCCCAAAGACTCCTGGATGATAGCCGCCTGCGAAAAGAACATCCCGATCTTTGTAGGAGGATGGGAAGACTCGACTATCGGGAACGTCATCGTGGCGGACCACAAAAGAGGCGACCTGAAGAACCTGTCGGTGATAAAATCCGGCCTTGAGACCATGAGTTATCTCATCGACTGGTACAAAGAGACCTCGAAAAAACACTCTGTCGGGTTCTTCCAGATAGGCGGCGGGATCGCGGGAGATTTCCCGATCTGCGTAGTACCGCTTATCGAGCAGGATCTGTTCGAAGAAGGCGTGCGCAAATGGGGATATTTCTGCCAGATATCCGACAGCACCACATCTTACGGGTCTTACAGCGGGGCGGTCCCCAACGAAAAGATCACCTGGGGCAAGCTTTCAAAAGAAACGCCCAGCTTCATAATAGAAAGCGACGCAACTATAGTAGCGCCGCTTATGTTCTCATATATACTGGCCTAAACCGAGGCCGGCTGTAGCATAATTTCTATGCAAGATTCTCCTCTTTTGTGACGATATATAAACAGAGCCGAAAATCTTGCTTTTTTAGACGGAAGGAGAAATAGTTATGGCCGACACAAACGTTCCGACAACATTGAACAGCGCATGGCTGGCACAGAACATAAATACGAATGCACAACCAGGAGTACAATTATCTGAAGCAAGGGCCGCGCTGCAAGATACAAATGAGGCCGTAAAAGACTTCCTTGATACCTTCAACAATGTTCCCGATGGAGAGGACCCTACAATAGACGCGGAACAGCTGTCAAAGCTCTTAATTGAGGCTTCTCTTACACAACAAATATACATAAATACGCCGGGAGGCTTGGTGGCAGTATTGGATGGTTCTGTTATTCCGGATATCACTCTACAAAAGACTCAATCTGAAGAAAGTCCTTCACGCTCAATGGTTGCGCCTGCGACTGAAGAGCCCCCTGCCCCTTCTGATGAACCTGCCGAAAAAGGTGCCTTAGCAACGATCAAAGATGTTTCAAAGGCTTTTAGGAAAGGCACTCCAGAAGAGGTCAAAAACAAAGCGGCAAACGGGACATTGACCAAAGACGAAGCCAAAATGTGGGCTACGACCACATCTAAGGAAGGAAGAGCGCTTCTTGGCATATCCGGCCGTATGGATGCGGCCGACAGGGAAATACTTGCAAAACAACATCTGGCAAGAAAAACAGCCGAAAAGGGAACAAAAACAAGTGCCGCAGCACCTGAGGGAACCGAAAAAAAAGGATTTTTCCGCAAAGCCGCGGATACGGTAACATGGCCATTCAGGAAAGCCTGGGAAGGCGTAAAAAAAGGATGGAACTTGTTAACAGGGAAAAAAGATCGGGTCCCACAGGAACCAGCTGATGCTACTCCTCCTGTTACGGAAATAACCGAAACTGAAGCCGCCCCACAGCCTGAACCCGCAACTGAGGAGACGCCGAGGAAAACAGATCCAATCATTTCAGAGACCCCTCTAGAGCCTCCTGCACAGCAAAAAAAAGAACACACTATAACAGCCGGTGATTCTTTCTTGAAGATCGCAAGACAAAACCTTATCGATAACGGTGTGCCCTCGCCAACCGGAACGCAAATATCAAAAAGAGCCAGACAGATAATGGATGCAAACTCTGGAACCGACCCTAAAGGACTAAAGATCGGGGCAAAAATAAACTTGCCGGACTATGACCCGGAAGAGCTAGAAAAGTATGCTCCGCTAGAAATCGAAACAACAACATCCTCAAGGACCGATGAGGAAGAAAAATCTTTGGTCATGGAAACCATCGATGAAGCAAAGAAAATTTCAACGGATATAACCGAAAGACTCCTTCAAGATGAGGGGATTTCCGGAGAAAAAAGGGCTGAAATAAACAAAAAGCTAGAAGAGGTCCAACAAGAGATATCCTTCGCAGAACAATTGATCGAAGCCAACGATCTGATCAATGCTTGCGACTCTGCAAACAAGGCAATAAATATTGCAAGGGAAACAAAAAAAGAGTTTGAAGATCTCCCATCTCAAAGAACGGCCGGCTAACCCATTACCTCGTCCTAATGAACTCCGCGTAGGATATCTTGCGGAACACTTCCGCGAAGTGCGGTCCGCCCCTCAGATAGCCCATCTGCTCAAGCAATCGCCCCGTAGTCCTGTTCCTGTCGCGCGCCCGCTCAAAAAACTCTCTGTGATCGAAGCTCGGGAATATCGGGTTCAACTGCGAAACATGCGCTTTGATACATTTCATCTTTAACCCCATCATTTTTTTATCGAAAGGCACGATCACCAGCCCTTCGGGCTTATGCAGGGACCATTCCTCATACGCCCCACGGTAGCCCCAAAAAGACGCGCTCCAGAACTGCGGGAGTTTTTCAAAAGCAAGCGCGACTATCTTTGCACACAGGCCATGCGCTCCATGGGGGTCGGCCTCCGCGCTGTAAAAAACATGCTCAGGCCTAATCCCGAGTATAAGTTCTCTGACCGGAAGGACATCTTTCGCCGGGTCTATCGGATCGATGTCTATCAATCCCCTGTGATAATAATATGTGAGGTTCAGAAAGACCAATCTGTTCTGCGCAATCCCCAGCACATCGGCTGCCGCGCGGGATTCTTCTTGCCGCACTTCTATTCTGGCCTGCCTTAAAAAATCCTCTTTTTGTTTTCTTGATACGTTCCTTATGTCGTATCTAAGTTTGAACTGGCTAAGATACTGGCCGTATTTTTTCTTGGCCGATCTTTCAGTGTTCCTCACCGCGTTCTCACCGCTTACCATATAGACTATCCAAATGTCGTTGTTGTTCTCTTTGAGCTTTTTTATAGTGGCGGCCATGGTTATCGCGTCATCATCAGGATGAGGAGAAAATATCACGATCCTTTTATTTGAAGGAAGGAGTTTTTTGTTGTCGAATGAGATAAAATCCTTAAGATATTTTGATGTATCGTTTTTTACGGCATTAATGCCGCCGAATATCCTCAGCTCCCTGTAAGGAACACCTATTTTTTCAAACCTCTCCTCTTTCAAGGTCCCGACACCGGATTTGTGATGATGCTCCAATATCTCAAGGACTGCTTCTCTCATGAGCGTCTTGTCCCACTTTATATTTTTGTATATCTTCCAGGGGGTCTTTACATGCGGGAGTTCGCTCGCGGCATCCCTGTCCAAAAGCCAGTGAACATTGCTGTGGTATTTAAGATAGCTTGCCGGGAAATCCCTGGAGGGATCCAGTTCATAAAGATGCCTTATCACCGGCATTTTTTCTTCCATATTTGCAAGGAGAAGTATTTTCCGGCTTTCGAGTATGTTGGCTATCCCCAGTGTCAGGGCCTTTGAGGGTATATGGAAAGGGATCTCTCTTTTATATATTTTTTCGCAGATATGCAGGTTCATGAACCTGAAAGCGGTGTCCAGCTTTGTCTTTTTGGTAAGCTTGACCGGACGGGCCTTGTCCGAGATCTTCGACCCCGGCTCATTAAACCCTATGTGCCCGCCTTTTATGCCGGCGTATTTCCCCCTGGCATCTTTTACCGGATATGCACCGCCGACACCAAGGACGACAAGATCGGCCATTTTTCTTCCGGTCTTGCGTATAGCTCTTTTTAACTTTTCATTGTAATGCTTTGCTGCCGATGCCGGATCCTTCCCTTTCTCCACGAACGGGATGTTACGGTTCTCTTTTCTCGGGGCCCTGGAAGGATCGATCTTGTCCAGTTTTTCATAAAAGATCTTGGCCATATAGTAGGAATAGCTCAAAGGATGGTCTTTATCCAGCCCTATATATTCGTCGAGGTTAAAAAAAACGGCCTCTGAAAGATCTATCGTCCTGTCCAGTTCAAATCTTCTTATGATCTCCCGGTACATGGGGCGGGGGGTATCGCCGGTAGGAAGGATCATTACCGCATCCTTACATTCTTTAACGAGCTTTATGATGTGGTCCGCGGCGGCGCGGCCGATCTCGAGCAGCGGCATCTGGGTGCCGAGCGGAATGCACTCGGCACCCTCCAGCGCGAGCAGGGCTTCGGCCATCAGCAGACCGAGGATGTGCGGTTCGTCCGGCACGCTGGTCAGCAGCACGCGCGG
>JAKLHX010000081.1 GCA_022709925.1 Candidatus Margulisiibacteriota bacterium | reverse complement strand
GAAAAATCTTGATGAACTTCGAAGAAGATTGTCACTACCAACAAGGTAAACCTCTCCGGTTTGACCCAACCCTTTATCAAATATCTGTTCAGCAATTATACTATTAATAGCTGTATATGAAATTTCCAAAAAAACCGTCGATAACTAATTGGATAGAGATGTTCATAAATCAAACCGACGAAATAAAGATAACGAACGACAGGAAGGCCTCTTCAGCCTCGCAGCAAGCCATAAGACCTGCCAAGATGCCGTCCGGTAAAAAATGCATTTACATGTCGAGCCAGGAATGCACGCTCCCCGCGTCAACGCCCTTCAGCCTTTGCAAAAGCTGCCCATACGGATATATGTACTGCTTCGGCGCGGTCGTAAAGAACGTCTACACGAAGATAATCGGCATCGCCTCTTTTCTTATCAACACTGGGATGGCACTTCCGGATATGTTCAACAAGGACAAGGGAAAGTAGTTTTATATCTCAGAAACGGTTTTCTGAAGGTCTTCGAGCAGAACGGTTCCGTTCTTGACCGCTTCTCTGCCGGCATCATACATAGAAAGCATCCCGGACTCTTTTTCTATAAGGGATTTCTCTGAACTTGACCTTATCAGTCTGCTCACGGTATCGGTCACTTTTAAGACTTCGTATATTGCGGTCCTCCCGTAGAACCCCGCATGTCCGCACTTGTCGCATTTAGGACAGGTCTTTCTCAAAAGCCTCTGCCCGACGACACATAAAAGGGAGGAAGCTATAAGATAAGGTTCTATTCCCATGTCGCTTAATCTTTCAACTGCAGAAGAAGCGCTGTTGGTATGGAGCGTCGAAAACACAAGATGCCCTGTCATTGCGGACTGGACAGCTATCCTGGCGGTCTCAGGGTCCCTTATCTCTCCTACCATTATCACATCTGGGTCTTGGCGAAGTATGGCCCTCAGACCTTTTGCGAAGCCGAGACCCGCCTTATAATTCACCTGAACTTGATTTATTCCGGGGAGCTCATATTCAATGGGGTCTTCGATCGTGATGATATTTTTAACTGCGGAATTTATCTCGTTAAGCGCCGAATATAGCGTCGTTGTCTTTCCGGAACCGGTAGGTCCCGTGACCAGCACCATCCCGCAAGGCCTGTTTATCGCGCTCCTAAAATCCTGCAGCTGACCGGGCAAAAAACCAAGTTCCTCAAGAGGCAGCGTTGCATGATTTTTCTGTAAAAGCCGGAGAACTATTTTCTCGCCGAAGATGGTCGGCATTGTCGAGACCCTAAGGTCAAAATCATCTTTCCCGAATATAAGATGTATCTTGCCGTCCTGAGGCAGCCGGGATTCCCCGATATCGATATTGACCATGACCTTTATCCTGGATATCACGCTGGCAAGATGTTCTTTATCGATCTTGTCCTGGTCGTAAAGACAGCCGTCTATCCTGTATCTTACCCTGAGATATTTATCAGTCGGCTCAAGATGTATGTCGCTCGCACGCGATCGCACCGCTTTTTCAATAATGCGATTTACGAGAGAGATCGCCTTGCCGGAGCTCTCCTCCGGTATTTCTTTTCTTTTTTTTAAGAATGCTTCCATATTCAAACCCCAAAAGCGCAAAAACGTATCCATGGTCAAAATTCAACCCGATGAACCGGCATTTTTTAATCGAACAGACCTCAATAAAAAGATCAAGAACATAATTAATGCCGCGCTCTTTTATAAGATCTTTATACGAAGGAACGGTAAAAACCGGGACCTTGCAAACAAAAGAATTTTTCGACCCCATGATATATCACCCCCTATCAGGCCTGTATTGCACTGCCTCCGCGATATGCTCCGACCTGATCGCCTCGCTGCTGCCCAGGTCGGCTATTGTCCGCGATGTTTTAAGTATCCTGTCGTAGGTCCGTCCGCTCATGCGAAGCTTCGACACCGCGGATTTCATAAGGTCCTGCGCCTTGTCATCCATGACACAATATTTTTTTATGCATTTAGGAGGCATCTTTGAATTTGAAGATATCCCTGTCCCGGCAAAACGCTCCCGCTGTATCTTACGCGCCGCACAGACTCGTTCTCTTATTTTTTCAGACGGCTCGCCGCAAGTTTCGGACAACAGCTCGTCCTTTTTAAGCCTGGGAACATTAAGATGTATGTCGATCCTGTCCATTATCGGCCCGGATATTTTTTGAAGATATTTCTGTACTTTCCAAGGGGGACAAGTGCAGATCTCGGATTGTTCCCCGTAATTCCCGCACGGACAGGGGTTCATCGCCGCGACAAGCATGAATTCGGCGGGGAAACTAAGCGAAGTCGCGGCTCTGGATATTGTCACATCGCCGTCCTCTATAGGCTGCCTTAAAACCTCAAGGACATTCCTGTCAAACTCAGGGAATTCATCGAGGAACAATACTCCGTAATGCGCAAGAGTGACCTCTCCAGGAGAAGGGAATCTGCCGCCGCCTATTATACCGATATCCGAAGTGGTATGGTGAGGGGCCCTGAAAGGCCTTTTTTTCATAACAGAAGATCTTCTGCTTAAAAGTCCCGCAATACTGTATATCTTTGTTATTTCAAGTATCTCTTCAATGCTGAGATCGGGCATTATCGAAGGAAGCCTCCTGGCCAACATTGTCTTCCCGCTCCCGGGCGGCCCCACCATCAGAACATTATGGCTTCCGGCTGCGGCTACTTCTAAAGCTCTTTTTGCCTGGTATTGCCCCTTCACATCGGAAAAATCCGCCTCATTGTCGTCCTCACGGGACAATATCTTTTTGAGATCGACCTTGTACGGCATCATGGGGATCTCCCCGCTCAAGAACCCGACCGCTGTCTTGAGATCCTCTGAAGGAAATACCTCAACAGAAGAAACTATTGACGCTTCGATCGCATTATCGCGGGGGACCAGCACCTTTTTAACGCCCCGTTTCGCAAGTTCAAGACACATTGGCAGGACCCCTTCTACGTGACGAAGGCTTCCGTCAAGTGAAAGTTCCCCTATTAATGCGATATCCGGGAATAACTTTATAGACACTTGTTGTGAGCTAGCCAATATCCCGACAGCAATAGCAAGATCATATAGAGACCCTTCTTTTTTCGTATCGGCCGGTGCGAGGTTGATGGTGAAATATCCCGGAGGGAATTCAAAACCTGAATTTATTATGGCTGCCTTTACCCGGTCCCTGCTTTCTCTTATCGCGGCATCGGGAAGCCCGACGATCGATTGCCCCGGCAATCCCCTGCTAAGGTCCACCTCGACGTCGACAGGATAACAATGAAGCCCTAAATATGCGGCGCTGTTAATTTTTACGAACATGAGCTTCTCCTTTTAAATCCCGAAAGCATTCTTAAATATCTCTATCCGCTTCTCCCCTCTCATATCCACATATATGGTGACCACATCAAACCTGCAGTTAACGTTCTCTATTTTATTTTTGTAGAGGTAATATTTTGCGGTCTTTATGATGCATTGCTTCTTGTTTTTGTCTATAGAGAACGAGGGAAGATAAAAGCTCCGAAAAGAATAATTCTTAACTTCAACGAACACCAGTGTGTCCCGGTCCTTGGCGATTATATCTATCTCTCCCCTGCTCGACCTGAAGTTACGCTCGACTATTTCCCATCCCAAATCTTTTAGATATTCGCTGGCGAGGTCTTCTCCTGCGACCCCTATTTCTTTGCTTTCCTGTCCCATCAACACTGTGAATAGCAATTTTCATGCCGTTGTTTGTTGGGGCAGGTTTTAAACCTGCCCTTACGAATGGTGTACCCCCCTTATGAATGAGGAGTTCCCTTACTCAATTCTGTAGGATTTCTCAACAGTTACGTATGCGTCAGACGAGGATATTATCGATGAGCCTTGTTTTGCCAAGATACGCGGCAACGGCTATGAGGACAGGTCTTTTTATTGTTTTCTTCTCTTCGAAAGTCTCCGAATCGACTATGGACACATAATCAACGACAAAATCAGTCCGGCTTAATATGTTCTTCTTTATCGCAACGATGATCTTGGAAGCGCTCTTCTCCCCTGCCGCTATCATCCGCTTGGCAAGCAAAAGAGAAGCATATAGTGCCGGGGCCTGCGCTCTCTGTTCAGCCGATAGGTACGCGTTCCTTGAACTCTTTGCAAGCCCGCTCTTTTCCCTGACTGTCGCTACCGTCACTATCTCAACACCCATATCCAGGTCTTTGACCATTTTCCTTATGATCGCCTGCTGCTGGAAATCCTTCGCGCCGAAAAATGCAGTGTCCGGACGGATAATATTGAAAAATTTCGCGACGATCGTTGCGACCCCCCTGAAATGCCCGGGACGCGAAGTGCCACAGAGAACATCCCCCATCTTGCCAACTTCGACATAAGATAAAAGGTCCTTAGGTATCATGTCTTCTACCGACGGATTAAATAAGACATCGACTTTCTCTTTTTTCAGCAATGCGGCGTCTTTTTTTATATCCCTCGGATATTTTTTAAAGTCCTCTTTGGGGCCGAACTGTATAGGGTTGACGAATATGCTGACAATAACGACATCGGATCTTTTCTTGGCGGCCTTTACAAGCTCAAGATGCCCTTCGTGCAATGCTCCCATGGTCGGCACAAAACCTATGGAGAGCCCTTTCCGGGATATTGACGCGCAGTACTTGCGCATTTTTTGAGGGTCGGTTATTACAAGCATGTCATTCTTCTGATTTATAGCCGCATTTTTTCGAGCATTCTTTCGTGACGCTCGTCTTGGTGCGTTTTTCCGTAAGGAAAGCGCCGCAGGTCGGACATGTCTCCAGAAGCGGCTTCTGCCAGGTGGCGAACTTGCATTTAGGCCAGTTGCTGCAGGCAAAGAATATCCGGCCTTTTTTGGATTTTTTCTCTATTATGTCGCCGCCACAATCCTTTTCCGGACATTTTACGCCTGTTTTTTTGAGGATGGATTTCGTATGCTTGCACTTTGGATAATTGCTGCAGGCCAGGAACATGCCGAACCTGCTCCTTTTAACCTCCATGGGGCTACCGCATTTCTCACAGGATTCTTTCACCTCTATCTGCTGTTCGCCTTTTCTCGGAAGGTCTTTTGTGTTCTTGCATTTTGGGAACCCGCTGCAAGCCATGAAAGCCCCGTACCTGCTCTGGCGCACTACCATTGGACTGCCGCATTTCTCGCAGACCTCGTCGGTCTTTTCTTCCATCTTGACCTTCTTCATCTCGACCCCGGCCTTATCAAGGGATTCCTTAAAAGGCCCGTAAAATTCTTTCAGGGTGTCCGTCCAGTTCATCTTGCCTTCTTCGATCTCGTCAAGCTCTTCTTCCATCCTCGCAGTGAACGCGATATCCAGTATTATCGGAAAATGCTTGACCAACAGTCCGTTGGTGATTATTCCGAGTTCGGTCGGTTTCAGGGCTTTCAAGTCCCTTATGACATAGCCTCTGTCAACGACGGTGCTGATGATCGGAGCATAAGTGCTCGGCCTGCCTATACCTTTTTCCTCCAACTCTTTTATGAGAGAGGCCTCGGTAT
>JAKLHX010000080.1 GCA_022709925.1 Candidatus Margulisiibacteriota bacterium | reverse complement strand
CCGTAAACCGCCGCTGATGATGAAAAAACGAACTTCTTGACCCCGGTCGCGGCCATCGCATCAAGCAAATTGAAACTGGCAAGTATATTGTTCTCAAAATATTTGGATGGGTCTTCCATTGACTCCGGGACTATAGTAAAAGCGGCGAAATGCAGCGCCGCATCGAATTTCTCTTTCTTCATGGCGGACATTATTTCGTCTTTTTTGCGCAGGTCCCCGATTATAAGCCTCACTCCTTCGGGAATGGTCTCTTTGTGCCCGCAGATAAGATTGTCGAATATAACGACCTCGTATCCGGCTTTTAAGAGCTCCCGAACTGTCGCACCTCCTATGAAACCGGCGCCTCCTGTTACCAGGACCTTCATAAGGATTTCCTTTCTTTAACGGCCTTATAGATCGCTTCTATCTTGTCCCCTATAGCGTTCCAATTGTATTTTTCTTCAACAAGTTTCCTGCCGCGGCGGCCCATCCTTTCTGCAAGGGAAGGGTCTTTCAATATCTTTATTATCGCCTGAGCCAATGCCTCCGGATCTCTCGGCTCTACCAAAAGGCCGCTTTCGCCGGGTTCCATCACATTGTTCACGCCGGGGATATTGGACGCCACGACCGGAGTGAAACACGCCATGGATTCCAGCTGTACGATACCGAACGCTTCAAGCCTGTTTATCGAAGGAAAAACGAACATGGCCGAAGTGGAATACAGTTCCACCATCTGGTCAAGGTTAACTTTTCCCCTGAACTCTATATGCTTCCTCACTCCAACCTGATCTATGTAAGCTTCGACATGCGGCTTTTCTTCGCCTTCCCCGCAAATAACGAATTTCGCGTCAGGGACCTCTTTTATTACCAAAGGGATCGCATGAACAAGATAATCTATGCCTTTGTTAGCGGCCAGCCTTCCCAGGAAAAGGACCTTTTTCTTGTCCCTGCTGTTCTCCGTGATCCCCTGTTTTTTTCTCGACTCGTCGAATAATTCATAATGTATGCCTATCGGGACCGCGTGATGAGGGAAGTTCTTCATGACCGGAGACGTCGACGCATAGCTTTCGGTCGTGGTTATTATCGCGTCCACTTTCGGGAGTATCATCTTTGCATAAAGGTTGGTAAGGAACTCTACCGATCTTATCACGAACTTCGGCATTTTCAATCCCAGGAACTTTTCCGACATCGTGGTATCGCAGTGATATGTGACCACATGAGGAACTTTAAGCCTGTTCCTCACGGCCCTGGTAAAGCCGAACGACGGACAATGAGTATGCACTAGGTCGAAGCCATCGAGCATCTTAAGGTTGAACTCGAAAGATACCGGAAGATAAACAAAATTCACCGCGTTAAGCCTTTTGATCTTGATCCCATCCATTACTTCTTCGCTGGGAGCCCCTGCTTCCTTGGGAACATTGTTAGAGATTATCGTCACATCATGACCTCTTGAGACGAGCTCCATGGAAAGGTCCTTTACATATTTCTCCGTCCCTCCGAAATGCGGGAAAAAATACGGGACAAGCATGGCGATCTTCATTTTAAGCTCCCTTCGTTTTATTTTTTAAAATCCCAATAATAGAATTTGCGCTGAACCATCTCATACAGCGGGTCGTTCTGGCCTATCTTCTTAAAGTATTGGACGGCTGACTTTACATCGCCCTTTGCAAGCAATAGGTGAGCATAATTATAATTAGCCGCGTTAAGGTCCTTATCGGCCTTGAGAGCGGCCTGAAGTTTCTTTTCGGCGTTCTCAAGGTCATTCTTCGCCGCATAAGCAGCAGCCAGATTGTTCAGGAATACGGGATTGCCGGGATCTTCTATCAAAAGGCCTGAAAAACAGGACAGGGCTTTTTCATTCTCACTGTTCTTAAGATATGACACCCCGAGGTTATTGGTTGAGCACAGCAGTTGAGAGTCGAGTTGTCCGGCAAGCACAAAATCATCCTGGGCTTCTTTGAGCCTTTCAGCCAGGAATTTCTCAAATCCGCTGTTGTTCTGGCCTTCTCCGAATGAAAGCATCGTAAGGTCGTCATCGGTGGTCCTGTGGCGCCTTCCGTCACGGCCCCAGATAGCTTTTACGGAAGTTCCGAGGACCGCAGCCAAAGATTTATTCCTGACCGAGGAAGGGTTCGTATTATTGAGATATTTAACCCTGAAAGCCAGCCCTTCGAACTCCATATCTTCGGAAAGCACTTTTTCGTAAAGGGAAACGGCTTCAGAGGTCCTTCCGAAGGCTTCAAGACAGCTGCCTATCTGCGACATTGCTATCCTTTCCGCCTCGGGATCATCGGATTTATACTCAAGCATTTTCTCGAATTGCGCTTTCGCAAGATCGAACCTTCCCTGCTCCTTGAATATAACGCCCATAAGCCTGTGAGAAGGCACGGCCCTTGTAGAATCCCTAAGGGCGCTTTGCAGGGCTTTCACTGCCGCGTCCAGGCTGCCTCTCTTGTACAGAAGCCTTGCAAGGTCCAGATTAAGCCCTATCCTCCACGGGTCCTGCTGGATCTTGTTCTTCAGCAGAGAGATCTCCTTATCAAGCTCCTTTTCGCAGATGGCCTGGTATTTTTTCTGAAGGACCGGATCATATGGCGACAATCTTAGAGCGGACCTCAAGGCTTCTTTAGACCTGTTAAGGACATCTATGTTGGAATATGCGTCCCCCAATATTCTGTAAGCATCGAAATTGTCCTTATCTTTCTGAAGCAATTCCTCGACAAGGGTTATAGCTTTTCTGTTATCCCCTGCACCCAGGAACGACTCCGCCATGACAAGGCAAGCGTCCATCATGCCCGGATTGCTTTTCAATATGTCCCGGCATTTTTTTTCTATGTTCGAACTTTCCGAAGGGTCCAGCCTCAAGACCGCCATATACTCGGACATCGCCTCTTTCATCGACCCTTTTTCAAAATAAGAATCCCCCAGGCTCTTGTGCGCCAATGATTGTTCGGGATAGGCCGATATTATCTTTTTGTAGCCTTCGATGCATTTTTCCGAAATGCTCGGGTCCATTTGCGCCAAACTATTGAAAAGTTCTACGGCCTCCGAATATCCTCCGGTCTTTGTCAAACATTGGGCGAGAAGGAACATGGCATCGATATTATCCGGATAGGTCTGGAGGATATGCCTGAGCGCGGATGTCACATCTTCCGTCTTTTTAGGATCAAGTTTGATAACACGGCTGAGCTCGATCACCGCCTTGGCGGGTTTTAGAGACCTCGCATAAACCTGAGAAAGCTGTTCGTGTACCACGGGACTGTTAGGAGTAAGCCTTGCGATCTCTTCGAGCTTTTCGGTAGCTTCGCTTACGACCTCAGGGTCATCGGTAAGCATCTGGGCGCATTTAAGAGCCGCACTCTCATAATTCGACATGCGCATGTAGAGCTCTATCAGGGTCCGCAAAAATCTTTTGGCGGAGGGGCCGGACAAAATGAGTTTTTCATAAAGGAGTATCGCATCGGCATATCTTTCTTTTTCTATATAAGCTCCGGCCAGGGAATCCATAAGGCCCTCATCGAACTTGCCGGCTTCCATCGCTTTTTCAAGAAGGGATATCGCACCGTCTATCCTGCCGAGCTTAAGGTATATCCTTCCGAGCATGTTGTAGACCCTGGCGGTCTCGGGAGCGATCTCTACGAGGTCTTCCAGTTCCAATATGGCGGAATCTATGTCGTTTTGAGAAAGATAAAAATCGACAAGAGCGAGCCTTGCCTGGACGTTCTTTATGTCCCTGCAAAGATACTTCTCAAAACTGATCACCACATCGGGGATCATCCTCGGAGAAACCGTTGCGGATATCTGAAAAAAACGGAGAGCCTCCTTAAAATTCCCGCTGTCAAGATAACAGGCCCCGACGTTCAGGTTCAATAACGGGTCCTTAGGATTTCTCCTTAATTGTTTTTTCGCTTCTTCCAGTCCTAGCATTGACGCCATCAGTGCTTTGCCTCTCTATACAATAGAATTATACCAAGTAAAGACACAAAAACAGGGGGGAACCACGCGGCAATGAAAGGAGAGACCATCGCCCCTCTCCCCATGGACCTGGATACGGAAGCAAATACGTAAAAAGAGAACACTATCACGACAGAGATAAGGAACCCCCAGGACTTTCCGGCTTTTTGTGCCGGTATGCTTAGCGGTATGGCCAACAAAGCGAATACGATAGTTGTAGCCGGAATGGAAAATTTCATAAGAAGGTCCGTGGAAAGAGCTGAAGTGTTCACCCCTCCCCTGTCAAGAGAATCTATCAGAGCTTTAAGTTCTCCGCTGTTCATCTCATCAGGGGTCTTCTGCTCGGAAAACCTCATGATGTTCTCTTCAATAAGGACATCCATAGAAGAAAAAGACGCTTCGTATTTCATGCGCCCGTTATCGTCAAAGTTCTGCACAACGCCGTCATAAAGCCGCCATTTCCCCGCGGCAGCCTCCGCCCTCTTGGCGATTATGACCCTCGGGAAAGACCCCTGTCCAAGCTCGTAGATCATCACGTTCTCAAGCACTGAGTTCTTTGACGAGACCTTGCGTATGTAATAATACCTCTCAAATGAATCCTTGAAGAACACCTGTTCTTTCACGTCCGTGACAGGCTGTTTGTATATTATCTGCCTTATTATTCCGTCAGATATCTTATTGGCCATAGGTACCACGAACTCGTTCGTGAAAAAGGCCATGATGCTTACCGCTATTGAAACGGCTATTATCGGAAGGCTTATCCTTAAAAAACTTATGCCTGAGGTCCGCATGGCGGATATCTCATTCTCGCGCGACATCCTGCCAAGAGCTATGGCAACGGCAAAAAGGAAAGATACGGGGAAGGTCAAAACCATGATTGCGGGCAGCTTGTATATGACCAGCCTTATTATGGCCCAGGTCGGGATCCCTTTGTTTATTATCATGTCGACAAAAGTGAACAAAAGGTCCGTGGTCATTATCAAGACAAATCCCGCAATCCCTAATAAAAAAGGTGAAATGAGCTCTCTCACCAGATAACGGTCAAGGATTTTCATTGAAAATCTGCTTCTCTTTGGCGCCTTTTCTCTCGTTTTATAGCTTGTGCAAGCTCTCTTCTTCTCTTCTGAGAAGGCTTTTCGTAGAATTCTCTTCTCTTCATCTCTTCAAGAAGCCCTTCTTTTCTTATCTTGCTCTTGAATTTCCTTAGCGCTTTATCGATCGGTTCATCTCTCCTAACTTCTATCCTGGTCAAAAAAATCCCTCCTTTTCGTCATCATTTTTACAGTATTATCCAGGCGGCCAAAGCATCTGCCTTCCCGCTAGAAGATGAAAATGCAGATGGTCCACCGTCTGGCCTCCGAACATACCCGAGTTCGCAACGACCCTGAAGCCGTTCTTATATGTATGCCCGGCATCTCCCTTTATTATAGCGTTCACCGACCTGAAAATGTCGGAAAATACGGAAAAATCGACAACCTCCTCGATCCTGCCTATGTGCTGCCTCGGAATTATGATTATGTGGGACGGGGCCTGCGGAGCTATATCCCTGAAAGC
>JAKLHX010000008.1 GCA_022709925.1 Candidatus Margulisiibacteriota bacterium | reverse complement strand
ATTTGAATGCCCGTATACAATCCTATCTTCTCAGGAATATCACAAGCAAGGTGGAAAAAGCCCTCGGCCTTGACAGCTTCACCATGGATTATAACTTTGGCAAAGACCTGGAAAAGGTCCTCCCGACAAAAAGGGGGGAATATGCGGTCGATGACAAACCGCAGTTCGGTGTAGGGTTTGTGAAGAGCTTCTTTAACAATGTCTACATACAGGTGAGATATTACCAGTCGATGAACGAAGCCAGTTATTTGAGCAACACATCCTTCAACTACCAGATAACCTGGAAAGCAACGAAATATTATTGGTTCGTTTACTACAGGGAACCCATAACTTTCCAAGACCAAAGCAGCACTTATTATAAGCTGACGCTGCAATCGCAGTATGTATTTTGATCCCAGAGGTGGATAAATGGCGGAAATTGAAGTAAAATCAGATATTATGACAAAGACAGCGAAATGTTTGGGTTTTTTGTTCGTTCTGGCGTTCATTTTTTGTGCTCCCGCAATTTCCGCGGACAGTGTTCCCGTAAATGAGGTGCTGGCCTCGGTTTCCGTCAAAGGGAACAGCAGCGTATCTTCCGATATCATCCTTTCAGCGATCTCCATAAGGCCGGGAGAGCCTATCGACCAGGAGAAAATAAACTCAGACCTTAAAGCCATATATTCGCTGGGTTATTTCAGCGATGTAAAAACAGCGTTCGTAAATACGGGGAAAGGCACTCAAGTCGTATACAAGGTTAAAGAGAATCCGGTGTTAAGATCCATAGTGATAGAGGGCAATACCGTGTATTCCACCGCAGAGCTCCTTTCAATATGCAGTTCCAAGATAGGCCTGGCTCTTTCTTATAAGTCCGTACAGACAGACGTTCAGTCGATAGAGGCAAAATACCAGGATGCCGGTTATATACTCGCTAAGGTAGTCGATGTAACTACAGATGCCGATAAACACATACTGAAGATACGCCTTATAGAAGGGGTCATAGACTCGATAATCTTAGAGGGAAATACGAGCACGAAAGATTATGTGATATTAAGAGAGATAAACAGCAAGGCAGGCACGGTCTTGAACGAAAAGACACTCGGGAAAGACCTCAGAAGGGTATTTAATCTCGGGTTCTTTTCGGAAGTTACCCCGGACTTCCAGCCGACATCTTCTCCTGACCGCATATCCCTCGTTCTTAAGATCAAAGAAGGCAAGACTAATACCGTGAATTTTGGCGGAGGTTACGGGGAGACAGAAGGATGGTTCGGTTTTGTTGACCTTAGCACCGAGAACCTGTTCGGCACCGGACAAGGGCTTTTGGTAAGGGGCCAAGCCGGGCAGCAACAGCAGACATACCAGCTTAAATATACATATCCCTGGCTGTTCCCAGACAAACTCGGCGACAGGGTCCTGTTTTCTGCCAGAAGATGGTTGACTATAGGAAAGAACGTTTATCTCGTGGAAACGATAGAAAAAGAAGGTATATATAACGGATGGGAAGTAGGTTTTAGCAAGCCTATAAATGACGAGTGGAGCGTAGGTTTGACGCTGGGATCCGAGAAGGTCGATCCCACAGGATCGGCTACTTTTGAACCTTATACCTCTAACACCATAGGGCTTTCGCTTTCTTATGATACAAGGGACAACTGGATGAACCCTTCAAAGGGTCAGTACCATACTTTGGGGCTCAGAAGAGGATGGAAAATGGCCTCTTCCGCCAATACGGATTTTACAAAGTGGTCATTGGATTTCTCGCAATATTTAAAGGTCGCTCAACAGCAGACGATAGCCGCGCATCTAGGGTTCGGTTTGGGGCTTGGGGATGTTCCCGTCGGAGAGATATATTATGCAGGCGGTTCTAACACCGTAAGGGGCTACGAGCCTTATGAGGCAAGGACAGGTGTAAAAAGGATATTACTGAACCTCGAATACAGATATACTTTCAATGATATGTTCCAGGGAGTATTGTTCTTTGATTGGGGCAATGCGTGGAATAACGGATGGCCGAACACCTACGACTTCATATCGGGTAAAGGTTTCGGGCTTAGGCTTAACACGCCTATGGGCCCGATCCGCCTTGATTACGGCGTCGGGGCCAACAGGTCCTTCTCTGAAGGCGTGCTCCACTTCTCTATAGGACAGGCGTTTTGAACTGGTTAAAAGAATTCGATGTCTATCTTGATGAGCTGGTCGAATGGAACAAAAAGTTCAATCTTACTGCGATCACGGACCCTCAAGAGATAAAAGTCAAACATTTTGAAGATTCTCTTACTCTTTCCGATGCCTATGATTTTTCAAAGGAAGATATTTCCGTTCTTGATATAGGCACAGGAGCAGGGTTCCCGGGCATTCCGCTTAAGATGGTTTTCCCTAATATCAAGCTTACGCTTCTTGATTCCGTGAAGAAAAAGACCGAGTTCCTAAAGCACATCATTGAAAAATTGAAGTTGGACGGCGTAAAAATAGTTTGGGCCAGGGCCGAAGATTTTGCGACGGATAACAGGGGAAAATATGATGCGGTCGTTTGCCGGGCGCTTGCGCCTCTGGCGGTCGCGTCCGAACTATGCCTTCCTTTTGTGAAAATAGGGGGCGTATTTTTGGCAATGAAAGGTAAAAATATCGATAACGAGATAGCAGAAGGCAAAAATGCCATCACCGTTTTAGGCGGAGAAATAATGAGGGTAGTTAGTGTGGCTATCGGCGGCGGTAACGGCAAGATCGAAAGGGATATAGTCGTTATCGGCAAAAAAAATCCGACACCGCGGGAATATCCCCGTAAAGCGGGAATACCCAAAAAGAGGCCGCTGTAAGCCCCGCAAAATTATGTTATACTTACCCTAGAAAATGGCAAAAGTTTATTCCGTTTGTAACCAAAAAGGCGGGGTCGGAAAGACCACAACAGCGGTAAATATTGCGGCTTTTCTTGCTACTTTTGCCGGAAAGACACTTCTTGTAGACCTTGATCCACAGGGCAACGCCACCAGTGCTTCCGGAGTATCCAAAGACCAGGTAGACTCCTCGGTTTATGAAGTCTTAACGGACAATGTCCCTGCAGTATCCATAGTAAAAGAGACCAGGATAAAGGGATTGCACGTGCTCCCATCGAATACTTCTTTGGCAGGGGCCGAAGTCGAGCTTGTCAGCGAGATAGCAAGGGAATACAAGTTAAGAGAGGCCTTGAGAGAAGCAAGAGAGGTGTACGATTACATAATAATAGATACTCCTCCGTCGCTGTCCCTTCTCACGATCAATGCTTTGGCGGCCACTGATGAAGTGCTTATTCCGATACAGTGCGAATATTTTGCTCTGGAAGGCTTATCACAGCTGCTCAAAACGATAGACCTTGTCAGGGTCAACCTTCATCCGGAACTGAAGATCGGCGGGATAATATTCACTATGTATGACTCAAGGCTTATCCTGAACAACGAAGTGCTCGAAGAAGTAAAAGAACACTTCCCGAACCTGGTATTTGAGAACACAATCCCACGAAATGTCCGTTTAAGCGAAGCTCCGTCCCACGGCATGCCGATACTTTTTTATGATCCAACATCTACCGGTTCTCTGTCGTATGAAAAACTTACCAGGGAGCTTATCGAAAGGAATAAGGGCGAAGAAAAAACCGATCAGGGGCCCGTCCAAGAATTTAAGGAGGAGATACAATGTCAACCGCAAACACAAAACGTGGGCTTGGCAGAGGCCTTGGAGCTTTAATACCGCAGAATGTCGAAGTCCCGGCCGCTCCCATGCCGTTCATGACGGGCAGGTCGGTCGTACAGCTTGATGTGGCAAAGATCGTCCCTAATCCGCGGCAGCCGAGGAAACAATTCGATGATGAAAAGCTCGGCGAGCTTTCCGCTTCCATAAAGGAACAGGGCGTTAATTCTCCGCTGCTTGTGCGGCGCCGCGGGAATGCGTTCGAATTGATCGCGGGCGAAAGAAGATTGCGCGCAGCAAAAAAGGCGGGTCTTGCGACCGTTCCGGTGATAATAAAGGACTATACGGACGAACAATCGCTCGAAATAGCGATAGTCGAGAACCTTCAGAGAGAAGACCTTAATACTGTCGAAGAAGCTCTTGCTTATAAAGCTCTCGCGGAAGAGTTCAAGATGACTCATGAAGAGATCGCCAAAAAAATCGGCAAGAACAGGGCTACCATAACGAACACTATAAGGATCCTCGAACTGCCGCAAAAGATACTCGACAGCGTTTCAAATGGCCAGATATCGGCCGGGCATGCACGACCGATACTCACCCTCAAGGACCAGGACCGTCAAATAGAGGTCTGGCATGAGATCGTAAAGAACGATCTTTCCGTAAGAGATGTCGAGGCGCTGCTTTCTATAATTTCCACGGAGCCAAAGTCCGGTAAACATAAGAAACAAAGAGGGAAATATAAGAATGCGGTATTAAAGGACGTGGAAGATAAACTGGCCGAAGCTCTCGGGACCAAGGTCGAGATACATGGCTCCGACAAAAAGGGCAAGATAAACATACATTATTATTCGCAGGAAGATCTCGAAAGAATACTTGAAGAGATAATAGATTCTAACAGCGATTAGAGAGCAACGATAAGTAAAACGGCGGCGATCGCTGAAAGCATTCCCCCAAAAGAAAAAGCAGCCGTTGCTCCCAATATCTGCCAGATCGTTCCCATGATGATGCTAGCAAAAAAAGAGGCTATTCCTATAGTCGTGCCATAGATCCCGTAAGCGGCCCCCCTGTTTTTTTGAGGTATCATTTCTGCGATATAAGCTCTTGAAACCCCTTCAGTCATTCCGTAATATACTCCGTACATGGCAAATAATGCCCATATCTGCCATGCTGAATTAGAAAAGCCGAGACCGAAATATACTATGCTGTAAACCACAAGACCTAATATGAGCACATTTTTTCTACCTAAAATGTCGGACATTCTTCCGGCAGGAACGCACGAGAATGTATATATGGAATTAAAAACAATCCAGAGGAGCGGGATCAAAGCTATCCCTATGTTAAAATCCTGAGCTCTGAGGATCAAGAACGCATCAGATGAATTGCCCAGGGTAAAAATGGCGAATATCGTCAGAAAAATAATAAATTTCTTTTTTAAAGGTGGTCTTCCCGAGATATTGTCGGAGGTCCTTTTAACACCACAATTTTCGGTTTGTTTGTTCTCCCTCACGAAAAATATTAGTACGATAACAGCTAGTGTTGCGGGGATGGATGATATCAAGAATATTGACCTAAAATCGTTATGGAATAGAGGCATCAAGATCAGAAGTAATGCAGGCCCTGCTATGGCTCCGGCGCTGTCCATTGCCCTGTGAAACCCGAACGACCTTCCCAGGTCACAGTCTTTGCATGACCCGGATATCAATGCGTCCCTGGGAGCTCCTCGTAGTCCTTTGCCCAGCCGGTCAAAAAATCTTATGGCCAAGACATGCCATCCGGAAGTGGATATTGCGAGCAACGGCTTTGTTATGGTGGAAAGACTATATCCCAAAACAATGATCTCTTTTCTGGAATCCAGCTTATCGGACAGCCAGCCGGAGACGACCTTAAGAAGGCTGGCCGTTGCTTCTGCTATCCCTTCTATCAGTCCGATGAAAGCTTTGTTCACGCCAAGCACCGATGATAAAAATATCGGCAGTATAGGATGGATCATCTCTGATCCTGCGTCGGTCAAGAAGCTGGTCAGCCCCATCCAAAAGATGTTTTTATCAAAACCGAATATCTTTCCGTTTTTCACAGGAACCATTCTATCACGCTTACGGGCTAATGAAATAAATGCGAAAACATGTCAAAATAAAGACATGAGCATAAAACAGACACAGGCATGGCAAAAACTGTCCGATATGAAGAAAAAGCTTGTAAAAGAGCCTCTTTCCGTCGGTGATGGGCTCCAGGTGAAGACAGACAAGATCATTTTTGATTACTCAAGACAGCTTGTGAATGAAAATGTGATGGCTGCATTGATGCAGCTCGCGGAGGAAGCCGGGCTTAAGTCAAAGATCGAATCCATGTTCTGCGGACAAAAGATAAATGTAACGGAAAATAGAGCAGTGCTCCATACCGCTTTAAGGAACTTGTCAGGAGGTCCTGTCCTTGTCGACGGCAGGGATGTTATGCCGGAAATAAAGGCCGTTCTCCAAAAGATCAAAGGTTTTTCTTCCAGGATACATTCAGGTGAGATCAAAGGAATTACAGGAAAACCTCTTAAGAATATCGTCGCGATCGGTATCGGCGGTTCATATTTGGGTCCGGAATATCTTGCAGAGGCTTGCGCTCCTTATACCGTATCCGGCATGAAATTGTCTTTTATAAGCAATGTTGACGGCACGGATTTCGCGAGAAAAACAGCCTCGCTGGACCCTGAAACGGCATTGTTTGTCATAGTTTCTAAGACATTTACGACGGCCGAGACCATGAAGAACGCTTCGACCGCAAAAAAGTGGATGATATCAAAATTGGGAGCCGATCCCAATGTGATAAAAAAGCATTTTATCGCCGTTTCGACTGCAGCCGATAAGGTAAAAGCTTTCGGCATAGATCCGGAAAACATGTTCGGGTTCTGGGATTTTGTGGGCGGCAGGTTCAGCGCGACTTCCGCGGTAGGAGGCGTTCCTCTGTCTTTATATCTAGGCTACGACAATTTCCATAAGATACTTGAAGGCGCCAATTGGATGGATGTCCATTACAGGACGGCTCCTTTATCAGAGAACATTCCCGTTATCTCCGCTTTGCTGGATATTTGGAATATAAACTTTATGGGATTTAAGACAAGGGCGATATTGCCTTACAGCCAGGCATATTCCAAGTACGCTCCTCACTGCCAGCAGACCGAGATGGAAAGCAACGGTAAGTCCGTGCTAATAGACGGAACCCCCGTGGATTTTGATACGGGAGAAATAGTTTTCGGCGAGCCCGGCACTAACGGACAGCATTCTTTCTATCAGCTGATCCACCAGGGGACGACCCCGGTGCCGGCTGATTTTATAGGTTTCTTGAAACCGCAATATAACGTCGGACAAGAAGATGTTATCACCCATCATGACGAACTTATGACCAATTTCTTTGCTCAGCCGGATGCGCTGGCTTTCGGACAGGACAGCAACGATCCACATAAAAAGTTTTCAGGTAAAAGGCCGTCAAATATATTCCTGCTCAAGGAACAGGACCCTTTCTCCGCGGGACTGATGCTTGCATTGCTCGAACATCGTGTGGCTACAAAAGGGTTTGTCTGGGGGCTGAACAGCTTTGACCAGTTCGGTGTCGAACTCGGTAAAAAACTCGGCCTGGATATAAGGCGAAGGATGGAATTGTTCAAAAAAGACCAAAAAGATCCGAGCGTTTACGCGGGGCTCAACAATTCAACCGCAAAACTTTTAAAGCTATATCTTTCCGGAGAACTTTATTCTTGATCTGATGTCAGCCGTTCTTTTTCGGGATAGTGAATTTGAAAGTGCTGCCTTTCCCGGGTTCGCTTTCCAGTGATATCTTCCCTCCGGAAGCTTCAACCAGGCTTTTTACTATTGATAGTCCTATACCGGTGCCGCCGTATTTCTTTGATTTTTCCGGGTCTATTTGTTTGAACGGTTCAAAGACAGCTTTAAAGTTCTCTCTGGATATGCCGATCCCCGTATCTTTTATCGAGATAGACACGAACTCCCCTTCATCCTTTGCGTCTATCGTTATTTTCCCGTCATCATCCGTGAACTTGACGGCATTACTCAGGAGGTTTACAAGTATCTGCTTTGTCCTTTCAGGATCCGCGTATATCGAGGGGATGTTAGGGTCGGTATGCACGCTTATATTGATGCCTTTTTTCGAGGCGATATATTCCACGCTTACGGTTGCCTCGCTTATTGTCTTATCAAGATCGAACCACTTTTCTTCCATGGTCAATTTGTTGGCTTCGGATTTTGACAGGTCAAGGAGCTGGTTTATCTGGTGTAAAAGGTCCTGGCCGTTCCTTTGTATGGACCCGAGGATCTTGAATTGTTTTTCGTTGATATCCCCGAGCTGTTTTTCCTGGAGGATGGATATATATCCGAGGATGGCAGTGAGAGGGGTTTTTAGTTCATGTGTCATGTTCCTCAAAAAGTCGGATTTTATCCTTAAGGCTTTTTGCAGGTCAAGATTCACCATATGGGCTTCTTTCGTCCTTTGCGCGACCCTTTTTTCTAGCTCATCGTTCAGTTCTTTCAAGAGGTGATTTCCGACTACGATCTCGTTCGTTTCTTTGCTCGCGATGTACCCAAGGAAAGACAGCATCAGAAGTATCAATATTGTTATGTCTATGGCAAGGATAGGCAGGTCCCTGATCGTGAACATGATCAATAAAAGGCTGATTATGCCCACTACTATCAGGAAAAACTGGAAGCCGAAACATTCCTGGACATTCCTGTCGCAGTACATGCATCTTTTGAAGGGCTGTATCCCGGTCTTTTGTACAAGGTAACAATTTTTCCCGTTTATTCTCATTTTTAGCTTTCCTCTCCGAGATGTTTTTTGACCTCTTTGACCAATTCCTCAAGATTGAACGGCTTTGTTATGTATTTGTTTGCCCCTGATTTGTAAGCGGTCTCTACGTCTTCAGGGTTGGACCTCACGGAAAGCATGATTATGGGGATAGCTCTTGTCGCGGGGAAGTTTTTCATCTCTTTGCAGACTTCGTACCCGTTAAGTTCCGGGAGCACTACGTCCAGGATCACAAGGCTGGGGAGGTTCTTCTTTGCCGAATCCAGGCCTTCCTGGCCGTTCGTCGCGACAAGCACGTTGTATCCGTGCTGCTCAAGTATGAGCTTGACGATCTCCAGGTGGTCTTCTACGTCCTCTATTATAAGTATGTTCTTCAATTTTTATACGCCGTGTCTTGCCTGTTTGTCGGCTTTTTCCATTGCCTGGATTATTTTGTCTACGTTGGCTTCATTTTGCGTGGCCTCAACCAGAGCCTCGTAAAGCTTCTTTGTCCTGTCATCGCAGGTCTTTATCTGGGAGTTCAGCTGTTTTTGGAATGTGGCCTTTCCGGCCGGCGTCAATGTTTTGTAAGAGTCCGAGAATTTCTTTATGCTTTGTTTGAGTTTGTCGAGCGGATCCGCTTTCTTATTCTCATTTTGCATTGGTTATCCCTCCAAAATTATTATAAGCAATTATATCACTTTGTAAAGGGTATTCAATCCGGCTTCTATTTACTTGCGTCCTTGCCGTGAAATATTTGACGACAATTGACGAAATATATGCATGAGGATAGTGCTGATAAGCTGTTTTTCGGCGAGGCCCTCAAACCCGGGCAGAAGGGGATCTCCATGGCTTCAATAGTTTATGCGCCAAGAATTCCAGAGATAGTGAATGGCATGTATGCCAGGGCCCTTCCCCGCAAACCTTCTTTTATTGACAGCCCTGTTAAAGGGCAGACCCATTTTTTTCGCGGGGTAAGACAGCACGAAAAAAAGAACTTTTTAAGCGAAAGATATTCGATAGGCCCACATGATGAAAATCCATTGCTTTGCGGCTTCCATCATGCCGAAGTTTTCGGATGGTGGTTCGATCCTAAAGTACATAAAAGGGAAATCGATGATGACGAGGTCTTTTGGGACGCTGCCGTCGATCTTACGCCGGACCATCTTGACCTTAAATCCAAGATCAAGCTTATCCGCGAATTCTCCCTGTCCCCCTCAAAAAAATGGTACGGGCATTTTGGGGACGATTGGTCGCGGGCATTTTCTCTTTCACGGACCGACCCGGTGATCATTTCATTGCTTGATGCCGAAGATATTTTGCTCGGTCTGCGCTTCTGGATAAGAAAAGCGACAATGGAGAAATGTGTCGGGAGACACGGGCTGGATGTGGAGAGCGAAAATTATGTGGACATAAACACATCAAGGCCAATAGACATTTTTGATTATCTGGAAAAGGGGGATATCCTCGACAACGTTATTTCTATGCGTGAAAGCATAACCGAAAAAAGCTTTCTGGACGTTTTTTTCGGTTTGTCGCGCGCGATCAAGAGGACCTCTTTCCGCGGGGACATATCCGGACTTATTCAGGGCATCATAATGCTCGCGTTTGTTCCGGTCCCGAAAGCCCCCGTCCGGGCGGCCATGAACATGGATAATTTTAGCTCGGCAATGGAAGTGTTCAAAAAAATGGATCACGGGCTCTTAAGAAATAGGACATTGGATGACAGTTCCATGAACCCTCTGTTCTTCATATTCGGCAATTACTGCAAAAGATATATGGAGGTAGAACCGGATATATACAGGTTCGAATTCTGATGAAATCAAAGGGTATTTTTGCCGATAAATTAATGTACGATTTTGAAAGGTGAACATCGTGGCTTTGCAGACAAACTGGCTCGGAATGCAGATGAATCTTAACCGGATTTCGCTGCGACAAATATCGGCGGCGAGAGGAAGCACGTTTGGTATCGTAGCCTGCGGCCGTCCTGCTTCAGGGGTGAACGCCGCTATTTCCTCGGCTGTGACAACAATATATCAGTCCGGCCACAACGCCGTAGGTTTTGTTGACGGCATGAATGGCATCATGAACGGAGACGCTATAGCGCTTCCTCCTCACTTGGTGTCCGGGATCGAGGAAAAAGGCGGGGTCGCTATAGGGACTTCCGGATTGAACCTGCAAAACAAGGCCGGATCGATGAAGGAAAAGCTTGAAAAATACGGGATATCGGGCTTGATCGCGATATGCGGAACTGAAACGGGAACCGCCATGGCAAAGCTGGCTGAAACAGGATTCCCGGTGATCACGGTCCCAAAATCCATGTACAACAATGTCCCCGGGACAGGAATGTCCATAGGTTTTTGGACGGCAGTTAACGCCGCTGCCACTCACCTCCGGGCGATAAAAGAGAACGCAAGAAGCGTTAACGGAACAAGTCTTTATATCGCGGAATTCGAAGGGTTATATTCGTCAGCTTTAACTCTTTTCGCCGGGAATTCTGCCGGGGCCACCGCGGTCTTCATCCCGGAAGAATACACTCTTGAAGGAATAAGACAGATAGTTTCCCATTCATTCCCCAACAGGGAACGTCTTTTGGCCAGGATAGCCCAAACCCTCACAGTAAGGGGGGAGATACTCAATACGGCAAACTTCCTGAGAATGATAGAAGATGATAAGATCGCAGAAGACGATCTTATCATGGATCTTCCCTCTGTTGCCGCTACAATAGCAAAAATAATGAGTGCCAGAAAAGGGCTCCGTATATCCTACGGACTATTCCCTGTTTCCCAAGGGATAGCCAGGAAATTCATGTTCGACCCCTATACGTTCCGCAAAGATGATAGAAAGCCGGATTCTTTTCAAACATTGGGGCTCGACCGATCTTACTTTGTAAAAGCCGATAAATACGGGAAACCAAGGTTTGCCGACATAGACACAGGAACTTCTCTATTGAACCTGACCAGAGATGCCATGAACGGTCTTAATATGCCTGCACGAGTGTCTTTGGTTTCTCTAAATGCCGGATTAGATGCTATGCCCGCTGACGGCAACGATAATTTTCTTGGGCACAAACTCGGAGGCAAAGCCGCAGAACTCCTGATCAGCGGACACAGCGGGGAGATGGTAGGCACTGAATCAGGGAGTGTTGAAAGTCCTGTAAGCGTTATAGCCCATAGTTCCATGCCGACGGACTACCGCGGGTTTTTTCTCCCGAAGCCCGTGGCTCTTGACAGCGATGCGTACGAACAGTTTATTGCAAAACAAATATGGAAAAGCAACCCGGCCGTGGACGTAAGTCCTTGTTTGGCAGAATAATTTTTTAGGAGGTAAAAAGACATGTCCGTAAGAATAGCATTAAAAACATATTTGCAGAGAATGGATGTTCTCAGCACGTCGAACCAGGTTTTGAGGGCTCATCTTGCTTCCCTTCCCGGGCCGAGAATAAGCGAATCTGCCCGTCCGAAAATCGCCGGGATCTACCATGCGGGAGGGCCGGCAAATACTTTTAACGCTGTAACAGTGTCTTTGGTAAGCGATCTGAATCACCAAGGGTATCATGTGTTTGGTTTTGAAGACGGATGCGCCGGCCTGCTGGACGGCGGCAGAGGAGTTTTTCTTAATGAATTTAACACCCAGGAGTTACAAAACAGAGGCGGCGGGCTGATAGGTACCGACAGGCTCAAACCCACGGATAAAGATATAGAGTGGATAAAAGAGGCTGTTACAAAAAGATGGGGTCTGGCCTGCCTTATAGCTGCCGGTGGGGACGACACGCAGAGCACTGCCAACAGGCTTCATCTCGGAGGTGTCCCTATCATAGGTATAGGAAAAACCGTCGATGACGATCTGCCCCTCACCGATATAACCTACGGCCATTCAACCGCTTATGGGATCATAGGTAACGAGCTGGAAACATTAAGGAATGAATCTATAGAGACCAACTCGAACTTTCTGGCGGAGGTGATGGGAAGAAAGTCAGGAGCGCTCACCATGCGGGCATCAGGGATAGGACATGTCACAAAGAGCTATATGGGAGAAGAATTTACGCAAAAAGGTCTGTCCCAGCTTGCAGAAGCTGCCAGACGCGGCAATTTTACCGCTATAAATGTCCTGTTCGAGCTGGCCGATGTGGTATCCATTGACGGGGAGATAAAAAATTTAGAATGGATCATGAAAAACATCGATGCCGTAGATCCGGAGACCGTATTTCTCGACCTGACGGCATTAAGTGCGCAGATCCACAGGATGATAACCGAAAGGAAGTCCGAAAATAAGAGGCATAATGTTTTTGCTGTTGCCGAAGGGATCGCCGAAAGATTGCCTTCAGAGATAGTGGAAATGGACCCCGAAGGGCTGCCGATCATCGGCCATGTAAAGATCTTCGACGGAGTAAAGACGGTCACATATGATGAGCATTCAAATCCGAGGCTGGGTCCGCTGAAGGTCGGAGCTGCACTCGCGGAAAGACTCGCTCTCCTGACCGGCAAGGAAAAGAAAGGGATCTTTGAGCCCGGGAAATTCCCATATATGAGCTACACCTATAACGCGAGATGCGTATCTAATCCCTTGTCAGATGATGTAGGCCTGTCCATGCAACTTGGTTATTGTGCCGCTGAGCATGTAGTTCATTCCCGGTTCGGGAATATGATAGGTTTCAGGAACCGTCAGGCGATCGGAATACCTTTTTCAGAACTTCCGGTAGATCCCAAGACAAAAAAAATAATCCCGAGATGCATTGATCTGGGCACTTCGGAATATCTGGGGATCAAAGAAATGCAGTATTTTCTGCCAAGAAGCGGTTAATCCGGTTTTTGGCTAATTGTCTTAAATAAGTCCGTTTGTTATACTGAAAGGCGACAATGAAAAAGAACATCGTCGCCTTTTTGATATCTTTGCTGGTTCTCATGTCTTCTTCTTTTGCCGCGGAACTTGACCCCGTATTGGTAAAAAAGCTTAAGGTCTCGACATCTTCCGAAAAAATATCCGCGATAGTATACCTAAAAGAAAAACCGGTCGTATCTCTCATGTCAAAAGACCGCGTTAGAAGGCTTTCCGAGGTCCAGGCATTTTCAAAAAGATCGCAGCAGAAAATAATGAAGTTGCTTGAGGCGGGAAAAAGCAAAGGCAGGGTCTCAAAGCTGAAAAGTTTTTGGACATTCAACGGCTTTGCGATAGAAGCGGACAGGTCCGTGATCGAGGAAATATCCTCAAGAGAAGATGTCGAACGCATAGAACTTAATAAGACCTTAAAATTGCCGCCGGCCCCAAGAATAACCGCCGGCGATCGATCTGTGGTGATAAAGGCTTCTACCATTGAGTCTAATATCTCGCAAATAAGGGCTGATAAGGCCTGGTTCGATTACGGGATATACGGGCAGGGCGTAAAAGTGGGCATAGCCGATACCGGATGCCTTGCCGCTCATCCGGACCTGGCGGACAGAATATTCCTCCAGGCTGATTTTGACAGCGTCGGCAATAAGATCTCTAATACAGCTTCTGACGGCAACGGCCACGGGACGCATGTAGCGGGGATCGTTGCGGGGGGCAGTGCTTCCGGTAAAGCCATAGGGGTCGCCCCTAAAGCCAGCCTTCTGATAGCAAAAGTCTTTACGGATTCGGGGGATGCCACATATGCGCAGGTATTTGGCGGTGTTGAGTGGCTTATAGCCAATGACTCAAAGGTCATAAATCTATCTCTGGGATCGGATTCCGTCGGAGAAGCGGAAGATGTCTGGCGGTCTAAAGTGGATGCGTGGGATTCTTTGGGGGTACTTATAGTCGCGGCGATAGGCAATGACGGACCTTTAGCATCTACTACCACCAGCCCGGGAAATGTCTTGAGTGCGTTCGGTGTCGGAGCGGTGAACGGAGCCGATTCTATCGCTTCTTTCAGTTCCAGAGGGCCTATAGTTTGGTCCGGGACCTCTTATAAAAAACCGGACATATGCGCTCCGGGCGTTATCATAACCTCTTCTTATAATAACGGGGCGTATACGGAAATGAGCGGGACTTCAATGGCCTGTCCTCATATTTCCGGTATTGCCGCGCTTATGCTGGAAGCAAATCCTACCCTTGAGACCACGTCCATAAAGGACATCCTGAAAAACACCGCCAGCAGACAAGACTTGATCTCTTACCAAAGCAATGACTATGGATGGGGAAGGGCGGATGCTCTCGGCGCGGTCATTTCCAGCCTTGCCGGTGATACGACCCCTCCGACGATAGAGGCCCCTTCCATATCAGGCAGCACTTACGGACAGAATATAACGGTTTCATCAGTGATCACCGACAACTTAACTATCAGCCCGACTGCTTTTCTGTATTACAAGAACCAGACCGGTGTATGGGAGTCGGTCGTTATGACCCGGGAATCAGGGACGAATTCTTTTAACGGGATCATCGACGCTTCAAAAGTGAAGAGCAGCATTGATTATTATCTGACTGCCGGCGATCATGCCGGCAACAGTTCCCGTCTTCCTGCCGACGCGCCTGCCGGATATTACACGATCAACATAGCGCCTCTGGATGTTTTGGCGATATCGGAGAACCAGACATGCCCGAACCCTTTTGCCGCAGGCAGGGAGAGCTCGACGTTTTTCTACAATCTTTCAAAGCCCGCCAATGTCACCGTCAGGATCTTCAACATGGCCGGTGAAGCGGTTAAGACGATATTGCAGAGCGGGAACTTCGGTTATAACACGTTCAATTGGGACGGGACCTCTCAAGACGGACAGATCGTTCCTAACGGCGTATATATCTACCAAATACTGGCGGTCGATACTTCCGGGGCGTCCGGTTTTGCCAAGGGCAAGATCATCGTCTTGAAATAGCCGCGGTCAAAAATTAAGAGTGCCTTCAAACGTCATGGAGTTCGCTTTAAAATTATTCGAGGACGTTATCATATCCGAATACGTTATCGCTTTGTAATTCGCGCTTATGACAACGCTCGATAATATCGGGCTCGATTGGGGGATCGTCGTATTGAAGGATATCTCATTCGTTATCTTTAGGATGTCAAAGGTCGTCACGATCCCAGCTTGCACTTCTCCCATGTTCCGTTCCTGTGCCCAGTTGTAGACGAGGTTGCCCCATTCAAAGACCCTTACGGTTGTAGTTGAGTCCCAGTTCTCTTTCGGGGTCTCGGAGTTCTTGATCAGGTCTTTTGTTATTTTCTTTGTGTAATTGCCGGAAATGCTGACCGTCGGAAGCGGCTGCATGGAAGCGCCTATTTTTGTGGTCACATTTTGCGTCTGCGTGTTTATCGTCCCGGTGTCGGTCCAGTTCCTGTAGTCTTCAACTGTCAGGTCGCCGTTCAAGCTAATGATATTGAAAGGTCTGAGGGTCAATCCCGCCGTATAGTTCCTGGAATCCGTGACCTGATTGGTCGTTGTTTCCGTTGTCCCGCTCACAGCGGTCGTATTGCGGTCCTGATTGTTCCATACGGAGCTCAGCCTTAAAAAATTTAGCGGAGAGAAGCTTACGGAAACGTTCTTATTAATGCCGTTGCTTTTGGCTCCCGTCTCTTGCAGGGATTGGTCGTCAGAATTAGTGTAGTTCAGGGAGAGCTGTGAAAAAGGAGCATATTTTATGGTGTATTGGTTCCTTTCGGTCCTGGGATTTTCTCCGCCGGTCCTCACGCTCAAAGTCTCTTGTCTGCTCTTGTCCAGAGTTGTGGAAATATTCGATGTGGGATCAAGGATCACATTTATTGACTGGTTCTTGGTATTGTTCGAAGTATTGTTAACGAGATCTTTCTGGTCGTGCGTAATGATCCTTCCTCTTGCCGAGAAGTTCTTGAGGAACCCGAATTTCATGTCCCAGAAACCGTCGTAAGTATAATCTTTTGATATCTCATGCGAAGAT
>JAKLHX010000079.1 GCA_022709925.1 Candidatus Margulisiibacteriota bacterium | reverse complement strand
AAATAAATACTATTAACCGATGTTATTCGCCAGTTTCTGGTTGCCTGTCTTGTTACCCTGCGCTATACCGGTAACAACTGCTGCCGTTTCGTCTATCTTTCTTTCAGCTTCCATAACGCCCATCGTGAACTGCATACTACCTTTTGCTCCCTCTATAGTACCTACGTTAGCAACGTCTGTAGTAGTAGATGACTCACTTGCGTTTGCCACTGCGTTTATCAAGCTTTCCCTAGAAGTATCTATCTGCCCTGCCGCTGTAGTTAATGCTCCTGTCATATCTACCATTTTTTTCACCTCCCTTTCGTTTTTTGCTCTCTACTGTACTCATCGTGGTCCGGAACACAAAACTTGCATGTTTTTTATGCCTTTTTGTTCTTTTCCGCGCGCCTTACAAGCTTTTCTATATCTATCAAAGCGTCTTCAAGAGTCTTTTGCTTCTCTATCTTATGGTTGGTTTTAAGCTTTTTGAAATGCAGCTGATTAGAATTGGTGTTCTCGCAGACGCCTTCAAGGGCATTTGAAGCAACCGCCTTCACCGCCTTAAAGAACTCCGAAGACTCTCCTTGAGCCCTAGAAGTATCTGTCTTTTTATGGTCTTGATGGATATTCTTGGAGAATACTATTTCCATAAAATAAGGCTCCTATTTCGACTCTTTCATAAGCAGATCAGAGGCCTTCTGCACATTTTGAGGATCAGGGCTTACAGCATTGCTATCTATATTGACCGAGGAATAGCTTTTCTGCATCTCGATAAGGTCGCTCAATATCGAATCTATCTTCTGTCTGACATTATCCATATTGCTGGTAGTGATATCGCTCATCATTTGTTACGCCTCCGGACTTCCGACTTATTTGCATCGTCCAAGACGCCGAGGTCCTCATTTTCCTGCTCAAAATCGAAAATAGCATCTTTGATGTCTTTTACCATCTCTTCATTTATCCATTCAGGGAACTCAAAATCTTCTTTGTTCATATTCACTTATTTATCGTTGGGAGCATGAAGAAACTTGTATAAGAAAGGTGTTGAAGCGGTTAAATGACCCGGCCAGGGGTGATCGGCTCATCCGATATGGAGGAACAAGGCTTGACGACCACTTCGTTGGCGATCACGGAACCTTCTTTGATCGAGGAGTCCCTGCCTATGTTGCAATTGGAACCTATTATATTTGAGGCTATAGTAACATTTGCCCCTATGACCGTATCGGACCATATTATCGAATCTTTGATATGCGCCCCGTCTTCTATGATACAACGGTCCCCTATTACGACCTTTCCGGATATTTTGGCTTTTTTCGATATCACGGAGCCTTTCCCTACCAGAACAGGGCTCTTTAACATGTCGAAATTCGCGGACTTATAATTGCCTACATTGCCCACGTCTTTCCAGTATGCTTTTGAATGATGGGCATAAAAAGGAAAACCGTTCTCTACAAGCAAAGGAAAAAGTTGTTTCCCGAAATCATAAAAAGTATCGTCAGGAATAAGGTCTATGACGTTCTTTTCCAATATATAAACGCCGCTATTAACGAGCCTGCTCAAAGCTTCCTCTTTCTTTGGTTTTTCCTGGAACGCTTGGATCCTCCCGTTCTTGTCCGTGACCACGACCCCGAACTCGGAAGGATCGTCAACTTCTATCAATGCGATAGTAGCCGAAGACTTCTTTTTTCTGTGGTATGCCAAAAGCTTTCCCAGATCTATGTCCGTCAGGACATCCGCGCTCAATATGATGACCGGCCCGTTCCCGGAATATTTTGAGACCTTTGCCATTTTTTTTACTCCGCCCGCGGTCCCCATTAGCTCTTTTTCGAAAGAATAGTTCATCTTTACCCCAAAATCCGAACCCGAGTTGAAATAATCCTCTATCTGCTCCGGAAAATAATGAAGATTGGCGGTTATATCCTTTATGCCGTATTTTTTCAGCAGGCGGATGTTGTATTCCATCACAGGGACATTGCATATGGGGACCATGGGTTTTGGGACAGCAAGGGTCAAAGGCTCAAGCCTTGAACCTACCCCTGCCGCCATTACAAAAGCTCTCATTTGGCTTCTATTTTTCTTACGCGTTTTATGTGGCGCCCGCCCTCAAAAGAGGTCTTTAGCCATACGTCTATGATCGCGAAAGCTTTCTTCTTTGACAGGATCCTGGCGCCTAAGCAAATGATATTGGCATCATTGTGCATCCTGGACATCTTAGAGGTGTAAACACTCTCACAAACAGCGGCTCTTATGCCCTTAACCTTATTTGCCGACATGCTCATGCCGATACCGCTCCCGCAAACTAGTATCCCGATATCGGCTTTTTTCGAAGCAACTGTTTTAGCGACTTTTTTGGCGTAATCCGGATAATCGACCCTGTCCTCGCTGAAAGCCCCAAGATCGACAACCTTGTGCTTCTTAGCGCGCAGATAGCCGCTTATCTCATTTTTGAGAACAAATCCGGCATGGTCTGACCCTATAGCTATTTTCATTTTGGGCAATTAAATAGATTCCAGGTATTTGTCTATTTCCCAGCCAGTGACCTTTATCCTGTAATCGTCCCATTCGGCTGATTTGGCTTCCATGAACTTCGTATATGTATGGTCACCCAAAGCGCTCTTTACGATCGGGTTCGCGGCCGTCTCGTCCAATGCCTCTCTCAATGAAGAAGGCAATGTGGCGATATTCCTTTTTTTAAGCGCCTCACTGTCAAACTCGTAAACATCTTCTTCGGTCGATTCCGGCGGGACCATATTGTTCTTTATTCCGTCCATTCCTGCCTTTAACATGACGGCAAAAGCCAAATAAGGGTTGCAGCTCGGGTCCGGACATCTGAGCTCCGCCCTGGTCGCAAGCTCTCTCCCTGGAGAGAACCTTGGGATCCTTATCAAAGCGGACCTGTTGACCTGTCCCCAACACACATATACAGGCGCTTCATAACCCGGAACGAGCCGTTTGTAGGAATTGACCGTCGGAGCAAGCACGGAACTCATCGCACGGGAATGCTTCAACTGCCCGGCAATAAAGCTATATGCTACTTTTGAAAGCTTGTATTTGTTTGAAGCATCGAAGAACGCATTGTTGCCTTTTGGATCGAACAGGCTCTGATGCACATGCATACCCGACCCATTTACCCCGAAGATCGGTTTTGGCATGCAGGTGGCATGAAGGCCGTATTTCTGGGCGATGGCTTTTATGGTGTATTTAAGCGTTATGACATTGTCAGCGGAAGAAAGAGCGTCCCCATATTTGACGTCTATCTCGTGCTGGCCCGGACCTACTTCGTGATGGCTCATCTCAACCGTCATACCGAGGGCCTCAAGGGCGATAATTATATCGCGCCTTATCTCAGAAGCCAGATCAAGCGGAGAATAGTCGAAATACCCGCCTACATCGTGAGGAATGGTCGTTATCTTTTCACCGTCTTTTTTCAGAAGGAAGAATTCGACTTCCGGGCCTGTAAAATAAGAAAACCCTTCTTTTTTTGCTTCGGCAACGGCTTTTTTCAGTATGCCTCTTGGGTCCCCAACATAAGGATTACCGTCCGGAGTGAACACATCGCATATAAACCTGGCCACTTTGTATTCCTGGGATTTCCACGGGATCACTCTGTATGTTGAAATGTCCGGCTGAAGGAACATATCGCTTTCGGATATGCGCGCGAACCCTTCTATGGAAGAGCCGTCGAACCATATGCCTTTATCAAGGATATCTTCTAGCCGCTCCACAGGGACTGCCACGCTCTTTAAAATACCGAGGATGTCCGTGAACTGCAGATGGACGAACTTTATCCCGTCCGATTTTACCTTCGAAAGCATGTCTTTTTTGGCTGCGTCAAGGCCCATAAAATTTCTCCTTAATTTTGTTTGTCTGACAGGATTATATTAACACAGCGATTTTGGGTTTTCAATTATGCCAAATATTTCAAGTTCAGGCACCCCATGCACATAGGGCTATTTGGTATAGCGATGGCTTCCTTAAGTCCTTCCAGGCTCAGATAACCAAGCGAATCGGCACCCAGGAATTTTCTTATCTGTTCTATCGATCTATTGGTCGCGACAAGCTCTTTTTTTGTGGCCATGTCGATGCCGTAATGGCAGGTGCCTATTATAGGAGGACTTGCTACCCTCATATGGACCTTCTTGGCACCGGCATCCTTCAGAAGCTTCACTATCTGCCGGCTTGTGGTACCGCGGACTACGGAATCGTCGACAAGGACTATTTCCTTGCCCTTTATGACCTGTTTTATCGGATTAAGCTTAAGCTTCACGCCAAGTTCCCTTATCTCCTGGGTAGGCTGTATGAAAGTACGCCCAACATACCTGTTCTTAACAAGGACATCACTGAAAGGGATCTTTGATTTTGAAGCAAAACCTATGGCCGCGGGATTTCCGGAATCAGGCACGGGAATGACATAATCAGCCACAACGGGATGTTCCTTGGCAAGTATGCGCCCCATATCTACTCGCGCGTGATAAAGGCTTCTGTCATTCATCACGCTGTCAGGTCTGGCAAAATAGATGAACTCAAACACACAGACCGCGGGATCTTTTGACTTCTTCCATATCTCCGAACGTATGCCCTTTTTATCTATGATGATCATCTCGCCGGGCATTACTTCGCGGACAAATTCGGCGCCGAGTATATCCAAACCGCAAGTTTCCGAAGAGACGATAAAGGACGCATCGAACTTTCCTATACACAAAGGCCTTATACCGTTCGGATCTCTGACCGCGATCACCTTGTTATTGGTCATTATAACTATGGAAAAAGATCCCTTGAGCTTTTTGAGAACGGATGTTATCGCCGAAACAAGGTCTTTTTGCCTTGAAAAACTAAGGAGAGCCCCTATAACTTCGGAATCGCTGTTCCCTTTGAAAGCATATCTCTTCTTCTTTATCTCTTTCTTCAGTTCGGAGATGTTGGTAAGGTTGCCGTTGTGCGCAAGCGCCACAGTACCAAAAGGCGTGTTGGATATTATCGGCTGGGCATTAGAAAGGTTGCTGGAACCGGTGGTTGAATATCTTGTATGTCCAATGCCTATATTGCCGGACAGGTCTTTAAAGATAGACTCATTATTGAATACTACAGGGACAAGCCCCATCCCTATATAAGAGCGAAAATTACTGCCGTCGGTAGTGACGATGCCGGCGCTTTCCTGACCGCGATGTTGGAGGGCATAAAGACCGTAGTATATGTATTTTGCCACATCCATTTTTTCTCTCGAAAAAACACCGTATATTCCGCATGCCTCATGCATTTTATCGGTATTATTTGACATTGTT
This sequence comes from Candidatus Margulisiibacteriota bacterium, assembly GCA_022709925.1. Lineage (GTDB taxonomy): Bacteria > Margulisbacteria > WOR-1 > JAKLHX01 > JAKLHX01 > JAKLHX01. The sequence continues at coordinate 253 of JAKLHX010000079.1, read as the reverse complement.
TAAGTACCTGTCGATAGCTTCTGCGGCTTTCTTCCCTGCGCCCATAGCGGAGATGACAGTAGCCGCGCCGGTAACTATGTCCCCTCCGGCAAAAACGCCCTGTACGGATGTCTGCCCAGTCTCGGGATCGGCTATTATACCGCCCCATTTTTCCCTGTTAAGCTCCGGGCAGGAATTGCCTATCAAAGGGTTAGGACTTTGTCCGATCGCCATTATGACAGTATCGGCCTCCATTATGTATTCTGACCCTTTG
>JAKLHX010000078.1 GCA_022709925.1 Candidatus Margulisiibacteriota bacterium | reverse complement strand
ATAGATGAGATCTTGGCAGGAAAGAACGTTGCTTTGGTCTCTGATGCGGGCATGCCGGGGATATCGGATCCCGGCGAAGAACTTATAAAAGAAGCAATAGCCAAAGGAGTGAAAGTTGTTCCTATACCAGGCCCAAGCGCAGTGGTAACCGCTCTTGCGGTGTCCGGGCTTAGCACTTCCCGCTTTGTGTTCGAAGGTTTCCTCCCCAGAGAAGGCAAGCAAAGAAGAAGGATCCTCCGAAAGCTGACGGATGAAACGAGGACCATCGTTTTTTATGAGTCTCCCCACAGGCTCGCAAAGGCACTGATGGACCTTCTGGAGATATTCGGCAATAGGGACCTGTGTATAGCCAGAGAGGTCACAAAGGTGCACGAAGAGTTTTTCCGTGGAACGATCGCGGCCGCTATAGAGCGCTTCTCCGGCAAAGAAGTCCTGGGGGAGATCACTTTGGTCGTCGACGGAAAACGACCCGGTTGACTTTTTTTAAAAGACCCTGCTATAATCCTCTTCGCGTACAGAAAAAGGGAATCCCCGTGTAAATCGGGAACGCTCCCGGCGCTGTAAACGGTGACGAACCTGCAAACAAGTCACTGCTCTTTAGGAAAAACTAAAAGGGCGGGAAGACGCAGGGGAGGGTGAACCGTAAGTCAGAAAACCTTGCCTGTATAGCTTTTACACTCCCATCCTCGCGGAATGGGAAAAAGGAGTGTTCGATGAGAAAGTCCATTTGTCTGTTCCTGCTTCTGTGTCTTTCCTCTGTTTCATTCGCGTCCGATGTCCCCGTTTTTTCCGGTGATCAGATAGTTGTGACCGCTGTGCGCAGACCGCAGCCGATCTCCGGGTCTTCTTCCACCGTGAAAATAATAAGTTCCGACGATATCGGAAAAACAGGGGCAAAGACCGTTGCGGAAGCCCTCAAGAGCGTAACGGAAGTTAATGTGAAAAGTACCGGAGGTCTCGGAGGCATAAGCACCGTAAGGCTTAAAAGTGCGAGTTCTTCGCAAATTTTAATACTTGTTGACGGCCAGAAGATAAATTCAACTTTGCTGGGGGTCTTTGATCTTAACGATATCCCGGTTTCTAACATAGACAGGATAGAGATCGTGGAAGATTCGTTGTCCGCCATATATGGGGCGGATGCCATGGGCGGGGTCATAAACATAATAACCAAGGGGGCTCAAGTAAAGCCTTTGACGGCTTCCGTGAGCTACGGGTCTTTCGGTGAATTCGGGGCTTATTTGAGTTCTGCAGGATCTTTATCGGACCTGTCTTACCAGGTATTTTACCAGGATCTAAAATCGGATGGGTTCAGACAGAACAGCGATTATAAGAATCAGGGCTACGGAGTTTCTTTGGATTGGAAAGATCTTTTGTCTTTGAAGTACAATGTCGCGAACTCTGAAAAAGGCAATCCCGGCGTTCCGGCTTCCGATACCGACAGCTGGTCTGCATCCACTCCTTTTGACAGGCAGAAGGATTTTTACGGGAATTTAAGCATTGATCTTAAGAATAAGATGGGGAATTCTTCAAATAAGCTTACATTGTTCGAAAATACTCAAAATGAGACCGTACATTACCAGGATTCTTTTACTGGCCTTTTTACAGACGACCGCTATTTCAGCAGGATATACGGCTCCGAACTGCAGAATATAATGCGCTTCTCAAGAGCGGTCCTGACTTCCGGCATAGAATGGAAAAGGTCTATCGGGGACAGTTCTAAGGCTGGCGACCACAACCTGGACAATTCTTCCGTCTATGTCAATTTAGACAGCGGGTCCGGACTGCCGATGTCCGCCAACTTTGGTCTTAGATATGATAATAGTCCGGTATGGGGCAACCAGGTCATGCCGAGGGTCGGGATGATAGTCGATCTGTCAGGAGGCAGCAGGTTAAGATATTCATTTGCTAAAGCGTTCAGGGCTCCGACCATGAACGAACTGTATTGGAACGAACCTTCCTATGGGATGTACGGGAATCCGGACCTTAAACCGGAAAAAAGCGATTCTTTCAATGTTGTGCTGGAAAATATATGCGGGAGCGATTCCTTGTCGGCCGGATATTATTCGAACCGCATGACCGACATGATCTCGTGGGTGCAGACTAGTCCGTTCGTGTGGCAGACACAGAATATAAGTTCCGCCAAGGTTGACGGAGTGAGCCTGGGGATGAAAAAAGAATTCCTTCCGGGCGCTTCGATCTATGCCAGCTATAACGGAGAGAATGTGACCGATCTGTCTTCCGGGAAAAAGATACCGTACAGTCCGGATTACAGGATCAATGCCGGACTTGAACTGTCTTCCAATGGATTGCGCATAAATATCAATTCAAAGGATGTTGCTTCGGTTTATACGGATACGGCTAATACGCAGACCCTTCCTCCGTACAGAGTGGTCGATCTTATAGTCTCGAAGAATATCTTCTCGGCAAAAATGACGGCAAGCGTGTTGAATATTCTCGATGAGCGGTATTATGAATCAGTGGGCTACAGCACTGTGGATTGGAAAGAGCGAGGCTATCCGATGCCGGGCAGGAGATTTGAGGTGAAATTTTCCATATAATCGGTCTATAATATGTTGACCGGCGTGTGTTGTTGTCGTAAAATTAAAAAAAGGAGTAATAAAGATGAAATATAAAGACAGGATCTCCGGAGTCAAAAGGACGGCCCTTCCATCGGCGGATCTTTCAATAATCGCAGCGATGTTCTTGCTGGTGGTAATGGCCTGGGGTGTGGCGAAAATGGAAAAGTCCATGATCTCGGTCGGAAGAGTGGTCCCGGAGTTCACGATAGCCAATGAGCTCGATGTCATCCCTGTGATCGAGCCCACACTGAAAAAGGACGCGGTAAAGGTCGGGAAATTCATGAGCCTCGCAAAGACCAGTGCGATCCAAGGGAATGCAGTGGAGAATGTGAATAGCCAGGTCCTTAAGAACATAGTGCCCGTAAAGAATTATCCTTCGGCAAAGACATTGGCCGCTCCCAGGATAATATATAAGACCATTCCGGATTATCCGACAAAAGCCGTGGAAAATGCCCAGCAGGGCGTCGTGATGGTGAAAGTCTATATACTCAAGAACGGCAGGGTCGGCAACGCCGCGATCGAACAGAGCTCTGGGTTTGAGATGCTGGATAAATCGGCCCTTGCCGCTGTTTCGCAGTGGATATTCGAACCCGCTGCGTATTCAAGCGAAGTTACCGAATCCTGGTTCAGGGTCCCTGTAAAGTTCCAGCTGAAATCATAAAGATATCCGGCACCGTATGAGCGAATTAAGGACCGAGGATTTTGATTATATCCTTCCGGAGGAATTGATCGCCTCCAAACCTTCCGATAAAAGGGACCACAGCAGGCTCATGGTCCTTGATCGGAAAGACCTCTCGGTCACACACAAGCATTTTTACGATATTGAAAATTATCTTGGGGGGAACGATATCCTTGTCCTAAATGATACCAAAGTCATTCCCGCACGCCTTATCGGTAAGAAGTCAAAGAGCGGAGGGAAGGTCGAGCTGCTGCTACTCAAAAATATCTCCGGGAATATCTGGGAATGCATGACATTTCCCGCGAGAAGAGTGAAAAAAGGGCAGGAGCTGGAATTTGACGGATGCCGGGCAGTGGTAAGAGAAGAGTCTGAGGATTCAAAGAGACTGATAGAGTTCTTGTGCGAAGGGGATTTTATGGATTTCCTGAAAGGATCAGGCCGCATCCCGCTTCCCCCTTATATAGTGTCTAAATTGAGCGAAGAGGATACTAAAGACCAGGAACTCCTTGACAGGTATCAGACCGTTTACGCGCAAAAGGCAGGAGCTTCGGCGGCACCGACGGCGGGACTGCATTTTACGCCTGAGCTTTTATCCGGTCTTAGGGAAAAAGGGGCCGAGGTTGCTTATATCACTCTCCATACGGGCATGGGGACTTTCAAGCCGGTGACGGCTGATCTGGTAAAAGAGCATAAGATGTCGTCCGAAGAATATGAAATAACCGCGGATAATGCGAAGAATATATCGGACGCTTTAAAAAAAGGCAAACGCCTGGTAGCTGTCGGCACCACGGTCACAAGATGCCTTGAAGATTGTTTCAGAAAGAACGGGGATATAATTCCAATAAAGGATTCCGCCGACATTTTTATATATCCGCCGTTCGAGTTCAAGGCTGTCAAAGCGATGGTTACCAATTTCCATTTCCCGAAGTCAACGCTTATCATGCTTGTCAGCGCTTTTGCCGGCAGAGAATTCATTAAAAAGGCTTATGAAGATGCGGTAAAAGAGAAATACCGGTTCTACAGTTTCGGCGACGCCATGATGATAAACTGATAGGCGGTTAAACCCATATAGCTCCGCTTGTATCAACCCCCATCATTTTAAATAGAGGGTGCCATTTTCCGGATATTTCAACGCCCTGTATGTTTGTTCCTGTTACATCAGTGCCTTCGAACTCGGCCCCCCTCAATTTGCAGCCGGTCAGTACCGCTTTTATCATGTCGGTTCCGGAAAAATCAGCGTCTTGAATGAACATATTGGGGATGAATAACCCGTTCAGGTTTATCCTTATGCCGGCATTTCTTACCGTTTCATTTATTTGATTCCATCGGTCGATCCTTCCGTTTACAAGTTGTATTATCGCAAGGGTTATAGTTTCGCTCGTTTTTAATGTCATTTTTGGGCCATTATTCATCAAATCAATAGTAATAGCTGTTTCCGGATATATGGATACGAAAAAATCCCTGTGTTCATATATCACCCTGCCTATGACAGCGTTTTTCACATCTTTAGCGGATGTGTCCGTTTCCCGCAATGAGATCCCGAGTTCTTTTGCCGTTCTTTTTGGCGTGCGGCCTAAGAGATCTTTCAGGTTTTCCGGGGACAACCCATTTCTTGTTATTACGCCTTCAGCACGCAATGTGGAGATTAAAGATCTGTTGTCCGTATTTTTTCTTATCGGCAACCCTTCCGAGGAGAAACACTCCGGATCCGGCATGTATCTTCGCGCATATCTTGGGAATTCTTTCATTTGCACGGACAATGGGACAGATCGGAGCCTTATTTTGCTTGATAGGGTCATACAAAGATTTATCGGGAAAAGACCGGAAAAATTTCATTGTAGTATAATTGAACTTGTAATGTTCAAATTTGAGATACTCCACAGATCTAAAAAAACAAGAGCGCGCGTCGGCAGGATACATACTTCTCACGGAATGATCGAGACCCCTAATTTTATCCCGTGCGGGACCCAGGCGACCGTGAAAGCGATGACTCCGGAGAGCTTGAAGGATATCGGGGCCCAGATCATACTCTCGAATACATATCATCTTTTTTTAAAGCCGGGCGTTGATCTAATAAAAGAATCCGGAGGACTGCATAAGTTCATGGGATGGGACGGTCCTGTGCTGACGGACAGCGGCGGGTTCCAGGTTTTCAGCCTTTCAAAGATCAGGAAGATAACCGAAGAAGGGGTGGTCTTTTCCTCTCATATCGACGGCTCCAAACATAAGCTTACTCCTGAAAACGTAGTTGAAGCCCAGCTTGCTTTCGGTTCCGACATAATGATGCCTCTTGATGAATGCCCTCCT
>JAKLHX010000077.1 GCA_022709925.1 Candidatus Margulisiibacteriota bacterium | reverse complement strand
GACCTCAACGAGGGACTCTTCTTCATATATACCGCTACAGATCAGCCCTTTTTCCTCGAGAGACTTCTTAAGTTCATTGTTGAGTTCATATCTGTGGCGGTGACGCTCTTGTATCACGTTTTCCTTATAAGCATCGTAAAGCTTGGTATCTTTTTTTATCTTGCACGGATAAGCCCCGAGCCTCATGGTCCCGCCCATATCAGTGATCTTTCTCTGGTCGGGTATATAGTCTATTACAGGATAAGGCGTCTTCGGCTCGAATTCAGAGCTGTGAGCCCCCTTCATACCGCATACGTTCCTGGCAAATTCTATTACCGCGCACTGCATGCCGAGACAGAGTCCCAGGAACGGGATCCTGTTCTCGCGCGCAAAACGTATGGCCTTGACCTTCCCTTCTATACCTCTGGAACCGAATCCTCCGGGAACGATTATTCCGTCCACATTCCCCAACACCGACGCCAGGTCATCGTCAGATTCGATCTTCTCCGAATTGACCCATACGATATCGACTTTGACCTTATTGGCTATGCCTCCGTGCTTTAGAGCTTCCACCACGCTCTTATAAGCGTCGCTTAATTCCACATACTTGCCCACCAGAGCTATTTTTACCGTTTTTTGAGGGTTCTTTATAGAATCTATCAGCTCTTTCCAGTCAGAGAGGTCTTCTTCTTTACACTTGAGGTTCAAATACTTTATAACTATTTCATCAAGTTTTTCTTTTTTCAGAACAAGGGGGACCTCATATATTGAAGCGACATCCGACAAGCCTATCACCGCATCTTTATCGGTATCGCAGAACAACGCTATCTTTTCTTTGAGTTCTCCGTTAAGAGGCTCCGTGGAACGGCAGATTATTATCTCGGGATGTATCCCTATGCCACGAAGTTCCTTGACGCTGTGTTGGGTAGGTTTTGTCTTGAACTCTCCGGTAGACTGAAGGTACGGGACAAGCGTCAGATGTATATGTACGACATTGTCCCTTCCCGCTTCTTTGCTGAACTGGCGGGCGGCTTCAAGAAAAGGAAGGCTTTCGATATCCCCCACGGTCCCGCCTATCTCGCATATCACAACATCAAAATGATTGTCCTTTGTTATGCGCCTTATCCTGTCCTTTATCTCGTTAGTTATATGAGGGACTACCTGTACGGTCCCTCCCAGAAAATCGCCCCTTCTTTCTTTCTGTATCACGGTCCAATAGACCATCCCCGTCGTTACATTGTTGACCTTGCCGAGATTTACGTCTATGAACCTTTCGTAATGCCCGAGATCGAGATCCGTTTCCGCGCCGTCATCGGTCACAAACACTTCCCCGTGCTGATAAGGGTTCATCGTGCCGGGATCCACATTTATGTAAGGGTCCAGTTTTTGTATCGTTACCGAGAGGCCTCTAGATTTGAGTATTCTACCGATGGAAGCGGCAGCGATGCCTTTGCCCAGCGAGGATACGACACCGCCTGTTATAAAAATATATTTTGGTCTTTTTTCTTCAGTCAACTCCTTGATCCTTCTAAAACAATATCACTATTATACTATATACTTGCTATCTGGTGATCCTCACACGGGTGATCCTTCTTTTAGCGATCTTTTCCACTATTATGCTCAAGTCTTCGTATTTTGTGCTGTCGCCGACAAAAGGGAGCCGCCCTATCAGAGAAAGGACAAACCCTCCTATAGTGTCATAGTCGCCTTCAGGGATCCTTGTCCCGATCTTTTCATTCACATCCTTAACGGAAAGGCTGGCATTGATAAGTATAGAACCGTCAGGAAGTGTTTCCAGGTCTTTTTCTTCCTTATCGAATTCATCCTCGATCTCTCCTACGATCTCTTCCAAAAGGTCTTCAAGAGTAACAAGGCCGGCGACCACGCCATATTCGTCCACAACTATCGCGATATGGCTCCTGGAACTCTGCATCAGCCGCATGAGCTCGTCCAGTTTTTTAGTCTCAGGAACGAACAAAGGCGCTCTCATGATGTCTTTTAGCGACGAACCGTCCCCGCGGCCGCAGACTTTTATAAGGTCTTTTATCATGACTATCCCGACTATATTCTCCGGGCTCCCGTCATAAACGGGGATCCTTGAATGTCCGTCCTCAAAGATCTTTTCAAGCGCTTCATTCGGCTTTGTGCAGGAATCCAGGCAGAACATATCCGGCCTCGGGACCATCACTTCTTTTGCGACAGTATCGCTGAACTCAAAGATGCTGTGTATCATCTTGTTCTCCGCGGTCTCTATCACGCCTTCCTCTTCGCCGACGCTGAGGATCATCTTAAGTTCGTCTTCCGTCACGAACGGAATATTCGTCTTAATATCCGCGCCTAAAAGCTTAAGGACCGGCCTGCATATCCAATCCAAAAAGGAGATGACAGGAGTTATGACGACCGAAAGCACCAATATGACGGGAGCCACTATCAGCGAGAACCTGTCAGAATGCTTTATGGCGGCTGTCTTGGGGATTATTTCCCCGAAAACAAGGATGACCAGAGTCATCACAAGGGTCGAAGCCGCGACAGTAACACCTTCATTGAGTATGGACTTCTTTGCGAAGAGATCTATGAATATGAAAGTCGCGATCGAAGCCGCGGCAAGGTTAACGATGTTATTGCCGACAAGAAGCGTCGCCAGCATTTTGCTCGGATTCTCCCTCAACGTATAAAGGGCTTTGGAGCCGAGAAGTTTGTCCTCGAACATTTTCCTTACTTTTACGCGGCTCACCGCAGTGAGCGCGGTCTCGGAAAAAGAGAAAAACGCCGAAAAACATACAAGGACCAAAAGGAAAAATACAGTTATCATACTATTACCTTATCAACAGATTAATGATTTTTGGGACAAAAATCAAGCACCCTACCGCTACTGACGCAAGAGAAGACATAAGCACCGCCGCGGCCGCGACATCTTTTGCGACCATCGCACGCATTTTCCTGCTAAGAGAAAGCATGTTTACGATCTCCTCTATCGCCGTATTCAACAGCTCAAGGACGAACACCGAAGCTATCACTACAAAGACTATTGCCATCTCGACCGTAGATATCTGCAGCACGACACCTAAGACGATCGCGGCCGTTCCGGCAGCAGTATGAATAGAAAGGTTCCTCTGCGTCCTGAACGAGAACCTCAGGCCTCTTACGGCATTTCCTACGCTCTCAATCAATCTCCTCGGCATATTTATCCTCTTTCAAGTTCATCGCTGATTTGTCGGTTTTTTTCTTGTGATCGTATCCCAAAAGATGCAGGACCCCGTGTACGGTCAATCTTTTCATCTCGTTCTCGAGACTTACCCCGAACCTTTTGGCGTTCCGGAGCGCGGTATCGACAGATATTACTATATCCCCTAATATCCCGTCCTCTCCCATATAGAACGAAAGGACATCCGTTGCCCTGTCTATCTTCCTGTATATCCTGTTCATGACCCTTATATTGGCGTCATTGGTCAAAAGTATCGAAACCTTGCCTTTGGCTTTTTCTTTTTTCAATATACAGGAAACTATATTATTTAACTTCTTTAGCATCAGCTCCCAGCCTTTCAAGCTTGCTTAGTATTTTCTCATATCCTCTGTCGATGAACCTGTCCATATCGTCTATAAGGGTCTCCCCCTCGGCGGCAAGCCCGGCAAGGATCAAGGCGGCACCGGCCCGTAGGTCCGAGGTCCTGACAGGGGCTCCCGAAAGATGCGGTACACCTTCTATTATTATACTGTGTCCTTCTATCTGAATATCCGCGCCCATCCTCTTGAGTTCCTGAACATGCATGAACCTGTTCTCAAAGATAGACTCCGTGATAACGCTTGTTCCTTTTGCCAGCGACAGCATGGAAGTGAGCTGCGGCTGCATGTCCGTAGGAAAACCCGGATACGGAAGGGTCTTTATGTCCACAGCGTTTATGCCCTGAGGGGCCGTGACCCTGGCACTGTTCTTGCCCATTACTATGCTCACTCCGGCTTCCTGAAGTTTGGTAACGATAGACGAGATGTGTTCCGGTGAAATATTCTCGACCAGGACATCCCCGCCGGTTATGGCGGCTGCCACCATAAAGGTCCCGGCTTCTATCCTGTCTGGGATGACCCTGTAGTCCGCGGCGCGGAGAGAACTTACCCCTTTGATCGTTATAGATTGCGTGCCGGCACCTGAGATCTTGGCCCCGCATTTGTTCAAAAAATTCGCAAGGTCGATTATCTCGGGTTCTTTAGCGGAATTCTCTATGACGGTATCCCCATCCGCCAAAGTAGCGGCCATCATAAGGCTTTCCGTAGCTCCCACGGAAGGGAAATCAAGATATATCGGAGCCCCTTTAAGTTTGGAAGCTTTGGCAATGACGAACCCGTGCTCCATCTCTATTTTTGCCCCCAAGGCCTCAAGACCTTTTATATAGTAGTTGACCGGCCTGAATCCTATCGCGCAGCCGCCCGGCAGCGGGACTTTTGCGAGTCCCATCCTGGCAAGTATAGGCCCTATTATAAAAAATGACGCTCTCATCTTTGTAACAAGCTCATAAGGCGCCACATGGCGGACCTTGCCGTTTATCCAGACATTCATCGTGTTGGGCTCGCTATATTCGACACGCAGACCGAGAACCCTGAGCACTCGCATCATCGTTATGACATCGTTCAATAAAGGGACGTTCGTTATGGATGCCTTACCGCTCAAAAGAAGGGTTGATGCAAGTATCGGCAATGCAGAATTTTTGGCGCCGCTTACTTTTACAGTACCGTTAAGGGGTCGTCCCCCGTTGATGATGATTTTTCTCATTTATTTGGTGAACACCATAACACGATTTGGCATGACAAAGGTATATCCTTCAGACACTTCCATGCTGTTCTCTATATTATTGACCTTATATTTCACTTCCGACCTCTTGATCTTTCCGGCTATGGGGACATGTCCCGGCAGGATGCCCATATCGCCTGTCTCAAGCTTTAAGACCACAGAGTCCACGAACTTGTCCAGCATCACACTGTCAGGACTTAGTATTTTTAATTGCATCTGCATGCATCGTCACCTCATCAATGCCGCCCTTCATATAAAAAGCACTTTCCGGAATGTTGTCGTGAAACCCCTCGGAGATCTCTTTAAATCCTCGTATGGTCTCCGAGATCGGTACATATTTACCTGCCTGTCCTGTATATTCTTCCGCCACAAAGAACGGCTGGGACAAGAACCTCTGTATCTTTCTAGCCCTTGAGACCGTGATCTTGTCCTCGTTAGAAAGCTCTTCCATTCCGAGTATCGCTATTATATCCTGAAGTTCCTTATATCGTTGTAATATCCTTATTACTTCCTTGGCCGTGTTAAAATGCTCTTCCCCGACAACCTTCGGGTCCATTATCCTGGATGTGGAATCCAGCGGATCGACCGCAGGGTATATCCCGAGTTCCGTCAGGGACCTTGAAAGCACCGTAGTCGCGTCCAGATGTGAAAAGGTCGTGGCCGGAGCAGGGTCCGTCAGATCGTCCGCAGGAACATATATGGCTTGTATGGACGTGATAGATCCGTCATTCGTCGAGACGATCCGCTCCTGAAGCTGCCCCATCTCGGTAGAAAGCGTAGGCTGGTAGCCCACGGCGGAAGGCATCCTCCCGAGCAATGTCGATACTTCGGCCCCGGCCTGTACGAACCTGAATATATTGTCTATGAAAAGCAGGACGTCCTGTTTTTTCTCATCCCTGAAGTACTCGGCCTGCGCGAGCCCCGTAAGAGGGACCCTGAACCTTGCGCCTGGAGCTTCGTTCATCTGTCCGAACACCAAAGAAGTCTTTTTTATTACTCCTGAAGCTTTCATGTCAAGCCAGAGATCGTTGCCTTCCCTGGTGCGCTCTCCCACTCCCGCAAAAACAGAAACGCCTCCGTGCTCGGTAGCTATATTCCTTATAAGTTCCATGATCAAAACGGTCTTCCC